>DATGLO010000510.1:0-6564 GCA_035294105.1 Allostellaceae bacterium | reverse complement strand
GATCGCCTCCTGTGCGATGCCGGTTGCCGACGGGATGGTGATCCTGACGGATAGCGAAAAGGCCAAGAAGGCGCGCAAAGGCGTGATGGAGTTCCTGCTGATCAATCATCCGCTCGATTGCCCGATCTGCGATCAGGGCGGCGAATGCGATCTGCAGGACCAGGCGATGGCCTACGGCTTCGATCGCGGCCGCTACCAGGAAAACAAGCGCGCGGTGAAGGACAAGGATTTCGGTCCGCTGGTCGAGACCAGCATGAACCGCTGCATCCATTGCACGCGCTGCATCCGCTTCTTGGGCGATGTCGCGGGCGTCGCCGATCTCGGCGGTATCGGCCGCGGCGAGAACATGGAGATCGACACCTTTATCGGCAAAGCGCTCGAATCCGAGCTCTCCGCCAACATTATCGATCTCTGCCCCGTCGGCGCGCTGACCTCGAAGCCTTATGCCTTTGCCGCGCGGCCGTGGGAGCTGCGTAAGACGGAATCGATCGACGTGCTCGATGCGGTCGGCTCGAACATTCGGGTCGATGCGCGCGGCCCGGCGGTGTTGCGCATCCTGCCGCGCCTCAACGAGGAAGTGAACGAGGAGTGGATCTCGGACAAGGCGCGTTTCGCTCTCGACGGCCTCATCAAGCGTCGCATCGATCGCCCGTATCTTCGCCGTGCCGGTAAGTTGATCGAGGCGAACTGGCAGGATGCATTCGCGCTCATCGCGACGCGCTTGAAGGGCATCGCCGGCAACCGCATGGCGGCGATCGCCGGCGATCTCGCGGACTGCGAGGCGATGTTCGCGCTAAAGGATCTGATGACCGCACTCGGCTCGGCGAATATCGATTGCCGCCAGGATGGTGCCGCGCTCGATCCGTCCTGCCGCGCCGGCTATCTCTTCAACACCACCATCGCCGGCATCGAGAAAGCCGATGCCTGCGTGCTCATCGGCACCAATCCGCGCTATGAGGCGGCGATCATCAATGCGCGGCTGCGCAAGCGCTGGCTGCAAGGCGGCTTCCGCGTCGGCGCCTTCGGTCCGGTGCTCGATCTTACCTTCCCAGTGACGCCGCTTGGCACCGGCCCGCAAGGCTTGATCGAACGCGCGAAGGAATTTCTAAAAGACGCCAAGCAGCCGATGCTGATCCTCGGCCAAGGTGCGCTCCGCCGCAAGGACGGCGCCGCGATTCTCGCCGCCGCGCGCGAGCTCGCCGAGAGCACCGGCATGGTGCGCGAGGGCTGGAACGGCTTCAACGTATTGCATCTCGCCGCCGCGCGTGTCGGCGGCCTCGATCTCGGTTTCGTGCCGGGGCAGGGCGGGCGCGATGTCGCAGGCATCCTCGCCGGCGCCGAGAAGGGCGAGATCGATTTCGTCTATCTGCTCGGCGCTGACGAAGTCGACACCGCACGGCTCGGCTCGGCGTTCGTCGTCTATCAGGGCCATCACGGCGATCGCGGCGCCGCGCGCGCCGACGTGATTCTGCCGGGTGCCGCCTATACCGAGAAAGACGCGTGCTACGTCAACACAGAAGGGCGCGTGCAGCTTGCGCGCCGCGCGGTGTTCCCGCCGGGCGAGGCACGCGAGGATTGGGCGATCTTGCGCGCGCTGTCGGCGACGCTTGGCAGGCCGCTCGATTACGATTCGCTCGCTGCGCTTCGCCGCAAGCTGGCCCTGGCCCATCCGAGTTTCGCCGAAATCGACCAAGCGCCGCAGGCCGCCTGGGGCGGCTTCGGCAAACCCGGCGCGATCGACGATGCGGCTTTCGCCTATCCGATCGCCGATTTCTATCGCACCGATATGATCAGCCGCGCCTCGCCGACCATGGCCGAATGCGCCGCAAGCCGCGCGCGTCGTTACGCGCTGCCGGAAGAAGCGAAAACGGGCACGCATGGCTGATTTCGCCCATAACTACGGCATTCAGTTCGCGATCCTCGTCGGCGAGATCCTGGCGATCGTCGTGCCGCTGCTGCTCGCCGTCGCTTATCTCACCTATGCCGAGCGCAAGGTGCTGGCGGCGGCGCAGCTCCGCCGGGGCCCCAATGTCGTCGGACCGTTCGGCCTGTTCCAGCCGCTCGCCGACGGGCTGAAGCTCTTGATGAAAGAGACGGTGATCCCGACCGGCGCCAATCGCGGCGTGTTCCTCGCTGCGCCGATCGTCACCTTCAGCCTCGCGATCGTCGCCTGGGCGGTGATCCCGTTCGATCGGGGCATTGTGATCGCCAACATCAATGTCGGCATCCTCTATCTCTTCGCGATCAGCTCGCTTGGCGTTTACGGAATCATCATGGCCGGCTGGTCGTCGAATTCGAAATACGCTTTCCTCGGCGCGCTGCGCTCGGCGGCGCAGATGGTCTCTTACGAAGTCTCGATCGGCTTCGTGATGGTGAGCGTGCTACTTTGCGTCGGCTCGCTCAACCTTTCGGCCATCGTCGAGGCGCAGCGGACGATCTGGTTCTGCATCCCGCTCTTCCCTATGTTCATCGTGTTCTTCATCTCGGGATTGGCCGAGACGAACCGCTCGCCCTTTGACCTACCCGAGGGCGAATCGGAACTCGTCGCCGGCTTCTTCGTCGAATATTCAGCAATGGCTTTTGCGCTCTTCTATCTCGGCGAATACGCGAACATGATCTTGATGAGCGCGATGGTCAGCATCCTGTTCCTCGGCGGCTGGCTGGCGCCGTTCGACTGGCAGCCTTTCACCGGCGCGCTCGCGCATCTCTGGTCGGTCGCCTGGTTCTTCGCCAAGGTCGCCTTCGTGCTGTTCTGCTTCCTGTGGGTACGCGCGACCCTGCCGCGCTTCCGCTACGACCAATTGATGCGCCTCGGCTGGAAGGTCTTTCTGCCGCTGTCGCTGCTCTGGCTCGTGGTGACGGCGGGCGTGCTGGTTGGGATGGGCTGGCTGCCCGTCGGAGGAGGATGACGATGGCGATCATGGATCGCGGCGGCGTGCGCGGCCTCCTTCTCGTGGAGATCCTTTCCGGCCTCTGGCTCACGCTCAAATACATGTTCAAAACGCCGGTGACGGTGAATTACCCCTTCGAGAAGGGACCGCTCAGCCCGCGGTTCCGCGGCGAGCACGCGCTGCGTCGCTATCCCAACGGGGAAGAGCGCTGCATCGCCTGCAAGCTGTGCGAGGCGATCTGTCCGGCGCTTGCCATCACCATCGAGGCCGAGCCGCGCGAGGACGGCAGCCGCCGCACCACGCGCTACGACATCGACATGACGAAATGTATCTATTGCGGCATGTGCCAGGAAGCCTGCCCGGTCGATGCCATCGTCGAGGGCCCGAATTTTGAATTCGCCGCGGAGACCCGCGAAGAACTTTTCTATAACAAGGAAAAGCTCCTCGCGAACGGCGATCGCTGGGAGGCGGAGATCGCGAAGAACATCGCGCTCGACGCGCCCTATCGATAAGGCCGCGGACGATGGACGTCGGGGCGCTCCTCCAAGCGATTTGCTTCTACGCCTTCGCCTGCGTCGCGGTGGCGTCGGGCGTGATGGTGATCTCGGCCCGCAATCCCGTGCACTCGGTGCTGTTCCTGATCCTCGCCTTCTTCAACGCGGCGGGGCTTTTCGTGCTCCTCGGTGCCGAGTTCCTGGCGATGATCCTCGTCATCGTCTATGTCGGCGCGGTTGCGGTTCTGTTCCTCTTCGTCGTCATGATGCTCGACATCAACTTCGTCCAGCTGCGCCATGGCTTCTTGCAGTATCTGCCGGTGGGCGCTTTGATCGGGCTGGTGCTGCTGGTCGAGCTCGTTCTGATCTTCGGCGCCTGGACCTTGTCTCCGGATATCGGCACGGCTGCCGCCGCGCCGACGCCGTCCCTGGCGCAGGTCACCAACACCGCGGCGCTCGGGGCGCTGCTCTATACGCATTACATCTACGCCTTCCAGGCCGCGGGTCTGATCCTTTTGGTGGCGATGATCGGCGCGATCGTCCTGACCCTCAGGGCGCGCGAAGGCGTGAAGCGGCAGCGCATCGGCCAGCAGGTCACGCGCCGCCGCGAAGCCTCGGTCGAGGTCGTCAAAGTGCGGCCGGGGCAGGGGGTCTAAAACGATGTTGCAGATCGGCCTCGCCCATTATCTGACCGTCGCGGCGATCCTCTTCACACTCGGCATTTTCGGCATCTTCCTCAATCGCCGCAACGTCATCATCATCCTTATGTCGATCGAGTTGATGCTCCTGGCGGTCAACATCAATTTCGTCGCCTTTTCGTCGTTCCTCAACGATCTCGTCGGGCAGGTCTTTGCCATGTTCGTGCTGACCGTCGCCGCGGCCGAGGCGGCGATTGGTCTCGCCATCCTCGTCGTCTATTTCCGCAACCGCGGCACCATCGCCGTCGAAGACATCAACCGAATGAAAGGCTGACGCGCCCGTGTACGCCGCCGCCATCTTCCTGCCGCTGATTGCGTCGATCATCGCCGGCTTCTTCGGCCGCTGGATCGGCGATCGCGGCGCGCAGCTCGTCACCTGCCTCGCCGTCCTCGCCTCGGCGGCGCTCGGAGTCGCGATCTTCGTTCAGGTCGCGCTCGGCGGCCACTCGCTGACGGTCGACCTCTTCAACTGGATGGATACGGGCGATCTGCAGGTCGATTGGGCGCTGCGTTTCGACGCGCTCTCGGCGGTGATGGTGGCCGTGGTGACCGTCGTCTCGTCGATGGTCCATGTCTATTCTGTCGGCTACATGGCGCATGATCATTCGATCCCGCGCTTCATGGCCTATCTCAGCATTTTCACCTTCTTCATGCTGATGCTGGTCACCGCCGACAATTTCGTGCAGATGTTCTTCGGCTGGGAGGGCGTCGGTCTCGCTTCTTATCTGCTGATCGGCTTCTGGTACGACCGCCCGAGCGCCAACGCCGCGGCGATCAAGGCCTTCGTCGTCAATCGCGTGGGCGATTTCGGCTTCATTCTCGGTATCTTCGCCGTCTACCAGCTTTTCGGCACGCTGCAATTCGACACCGTCTTCGGGTCGGCATCGAAGATCGCCGCGACCAACATCAATTTTCTCGGCCATGCCTGGCCGGCGCTGACCGTCACCTGCATCCTTCTCTTCATCGGCGCGATGGGCAAATCGGCGCAGATCGGCCTCCACACCTGGCTGCCCGACGCGATGGAAGGCCCGACGCCGGTCTCGGCCTTGATCCATGCCGCGACCATGGTGACCGCCGGCGTCTTCATGCTCGCGCGGCTGTCGCCGCTCTTCGAATATTCGCCGACCGCGCTCGCAGTCGTGGTCGTCATCGGTGGAACGACCTGCTTCTTCGCCGCGACCATCGGCATGGCGCAGAACGACATCAAGCGCGTCATCGCCTATTCGACCTGCAGCCAGCTGGGCTACATGTTCTTCGCCGCCGGCGTCTCGGCCTACAGCGCGGCGATGTTCCACCTGATGACGCATGCCTTCTTCAAGGCGCTCTTGTTCCTCTGCGCCGGCTCGGTCATTCATGCGATGTCGGGCGAGCAGGATATGCGCAAGATGGGCGGCATCCGCTATCTCGTGCCCTACACCTATATCCTGATGTGGATCGGCAGCCTGGCGCTCGCCGGGATCTGGCCCTTTGCCGGGTATTATTCGAAGGACACGATCCTCGAAGCGTCCTACGCCGCCGGCACGGGCGTCGGCATGTATGCCTATTGGCTCGGCACGATTGCGGCGTTCATCACCGCCTTCTATTCCTGGCGCCTCATCTTCATGACCTTTCACGGCAAGAGCCGCGCCGATAAGGAGGTGATGCATCACGCGCATGAATCGCCGCCCGTGATGCTCTGGCCGCTCGTGGTGCTGGCGATCGGCGCCGTCGTTGCCGGCTTCCTCGGCTTCAACTATTTCGTCGGCGAATACCATGCGACGTTCTGGCGCGAATCGATTTTGGTACTGCCGGATCATGGCGCCCTCGCCGGCGCCGAAAGCGTGCCGTTCTGGGTCAGCAAGCTGCCGTTGGCGATGGGCCTCTTCGGCATCTTCATGGCCTGGGTCGCGTATATTTGGCAGCCGGGCGTGCCCGCCTGGACCGCGCGCGCGTTCAAGCCGGTCTATCTTCTGTTCCTCAACAAATGGTATTTCGACGAAATCTACGATTTCTTCATCGTGCGCCCCGCAATGGCAATCGGCTATGGCCTCTGGAAGAAAGGCGATGGCGCGACCATCGACGGCCTCGGCCCGGACGGCCTTGCGTCGACAACGCGGCGCCTTTCCGTCGGCGCGAGCCGCCTCCAGACCGGTTACCTCTATCACTATGCCTTCGCGATGCTGATCGGCGTCGTCGTGCTGGTGTCGTGGTATCTCTTGTTCCAGATCGGCTGAGGTGAGCGCGATGGATAATTGGCCGCTGCTCAGCCTCGTCACCTTCCTGCCGACCTTCGGCGTGCTCTGCATCATGATCCTGCGCGGCGCCGAGGCCGATGTCGCGCGCAACGCGCGCTGGATCGCGCTTTGGACGTCGCTTGTCGATCTGGCCTTGTCGCTCGTCATCTGGGTACGCTTCGATCCTTCGACCTCCGATTTCCAATTCGTCGAGCAAGCCGAGTGGCTGCCGCAATTCCACATCGCCTATCAGATGGGGATCGACGGC
>DATGLO010000509.1:0-5800 GCA_035294105.1 Allostellaceae bacterium | reverse complement strand
GGCTATGGCGGCGGCGGCATCACCTCGCCCTCAGGCTCCTATCAAGAGCTCGGCGGTCGCGTCACCCGCCAGGACGGCCGGCGCCGCGAAGAGCTTCCAGCGGGTCAGCAGCGCGACATCGTCCTGACGAAGCGCTGGATGGACGCGATCGGCATCGACATCGTGTGTCTCTTTCCGACGCCCATGCTCGGCCTGCCCTTCACGCCGCGACCCGAGGTCGAGACAGCCATGGCGCGCGCCTATAACGCCTGGCTGTGCGACCATGTACTGGCGCAGGAACCGCGCATCCGCTCGTCGCTCTATCTGCCGCTCAACGACCCCGAAGGCGCGATCAAGGTCGTCAAGGACTTCGCCGAGCGCAAAGGCGTCATCGGCTTCACCGTCATCGCGTCGCATACCAAGCCGGTCTACGACAACGCCTTCGTGCCGATCTATCGCATGATGGAAGAGCGCGGGCTGCCGCTGATCTTCCATGCCGGGCTAACCTGGGGCCAGGACAAGAGCGTCGCGTTGTGCAATCGCTTCATCGCGGCGCATGCCCTGAGCTTCTCGTGGTCGAACGTTCTGCACATGACCAACTGGCTGTGCAATGGGATGCCTGAGCGTTTCCCGAAGCTCAAGACCGTCTGGATCGAGGCCGGTCTCGCCTGGATTCCGTTCCTCATGCAGCGCCTCGACAATGAATACATGATGCGCTCGTCCGAAGTGCCGATGCTGAAACGCAAGCCCAGCGAGTACATGCGCGAGATGTATTTCTCGACCCAGCCGATGGAGATGGTGCAAAACCGCGAGGCGCTCGAGCTCACCTTTAAGATGATCAATGCCGAGACGCAGCTTTGCTATTCCTCCGACTATCCGCATTGGGATACCGATCTGCCGTCGACGATCTACGACCTGCCGTTCCTCTCGGAGACGGCGAAACGCAATATTCTCGGCGGCAACGCCAAGCGCATCTTCAATCTCGAGCCCGTCCTGTCCGAGGTGAAGCAGCGCCGGCTCGCCGCACGGGCGCAATAAAGACACTCAACGGAGGCAAAGAACATGGCCAAAGGTTATTGGATCGCGGTCTACCGCTCGATCAAAAATCCGGATGCGCTCGCCGCCTATGCGAAGCTCGCCGGACCGGCGATCGAAAAGCACGGGGGCAAGTTTCTCGTTCGCGGCATGCCGACGAAAGTCTACGAGGCCGGGCTGCAGCAGCGCACGGTTATCATCGAATTCCCGAGCGTCGACGCCGCCATCGCCGCGCATGACAGCCCCGAATATCAAGCGGCGCTTAAAGAGATTCACGGTGCGGCGGAGCGCGATATGCGCTTCGTCGAGGGCGCTTGAAGGTCCTCGGTCTCGGGGGCATCGCTTTCCTTCTCGCCCTGGGGGCGCCCGCCTCGCCGGCGCTGGCGCAATCGACGACTTACAGCAGCGGCGGCGCCGGGATGATCGACGGCGGTGGCGCCGGCGGGCTCGGCAGCGACGGCGCTGGCATGATCGGCGGACCCGCCGCTAAAGCCGGCATTACCGGCGGCGGTGTCGTGACGCTGCCGGACAACCAGCCGCATAACCCCGCGCCGCCGCCGCCCGTCGGCGCGGGTTATGGCACGCCAGGCAATGTCGGGAATACCGGGGCAAGCAGCGCATCGGGTGTCGGTGCCGGCGTACAAAGCGACATTCGCGCCGGCATTCCAACGTCGCCGAACGTGCCGCAGCCTTAAGCCTTAAGGACCGCCTGGTGGCGCGAAAAGGAAAAGATTGCGCAGCACGCCGGGCGCGAGAGTGCTGAGCGGATTGACCGAGACCTTTGGATTGGCGCGGTCGCCGTAAATCCGGAAATTCGCGGCGAAGATGCCTTGTCCTGCGCCGCCGACCAGGAGATTGCCGAGCAAGGGAATATTGCCGAGCACCGAATTCAAAGTGTAGGCGGGCACCAGCGTGCCCTCGATGTTCATCTGTCCCGTCGCGCGATCGACATTGCCGCTGGCATTGATGCCGAGCGCGCCGCCATAGGCGCGCATGCCTTCGAGGCTGATGATATCGCCCGTAAAGATAACCTGGCCGGCGATCCGGCTGAACGGAATACCCTGGCCGCTGAGCAGCGCGCCGATACCCGAGAGAGAGGCGACCGACAACAGCCGCGCCAAAGCCTGGGCGCCAACGACGCGATAATCGCCGCCATCCGCATTCGCGACGAGGACGCGCTGGCCTTTGCGATCTTCCGCCGTGCCGGTCAGCGAGAAGGTTCCGCCCTGGACGTTGTCGTAGACATCGCTGAATCGCAACAATGTGCCGAAATCGTCCGTGCTCAACTTGAACTGCCGCTCGCCGAGAGCGCCGCCGAAATTGACTTGCAAATTCGCGTTCTGTCCAAGTCCGAGCGTGATCGCGGCCTCGGTCCAATGCGGACCATCGCTCACCAGGCTCGCGGTTACGCCGCTCGCTTGGCGGCCGGGTCCGAGGATCAAGCGATCGAGATTCGCTTCGATTGTCAGCGGCGGCTCTTGTACCTGGGCCGGCCGCTCGTCGAGTTGCTTTAGCAACCCCGCAGCGTCGAGACTCTTGCCGGCGGCGACGAACGTCCAGCGGCCGTCGCCGCCGATGGTGAGGCTGCCGTGGAGATCGCTGTCGCCGGCGACGACGTGCTCGACGACGACGCTGCTGAGGCCGTTTGCCCCGAAATCGATCGACAGCGCGCCGTTGATACCGCCGCCGACGAGCGTCGCGTTCCGCAGATCGATTACCTGGCCGCCGACGAAATCGATCGTCGCCTTGCCTGTCGCCGCCACGCCCGAGGGTTTGCGCCAATCGAGCATCGGAATCGTCAGCGTGCTGTCCGACAAATCGAGCGTCGCCGAGGCTTGGCCGTTTCGCTTGGCGCCAAGGCTGTAGCTCGCGGTCACGCCAATCGGGCCGCTGACATAGTCGTCGAGCATGTCGAAGCCGAGCGCGCGCCGCTGCGCATCGTCGAGGCGCGCGGTGACATCGTAGCGTGTCCGCACGGTTGCTTTCGGCAGCAGCGACTCGTTCCAGGTCAATTGCACCGGAACGCCGGCGAGCTTCGCGCTGCCGGTCGCCTGCGCGCTCTTGCGATCGAGCTTCAGCGCCAGATCGCCGTCGCTCAGATCGCGATCGAGAACGACGTTGCCGATCCCGACGCCCGATAAACTTGCGTTCGCGCTGTAATCGACCAAGTCGAGCGGCAGGTCGCGCTGCAAAGGAAAGGCCACGTCGAGGCGCGCGGAAAACCTGCCAGCCGCGCGGCTGGGGTCGATTCCCATGCCCCGGGCGTAATAGAGCGGCGGCGTGTCGAGCAGCGCAAGCGCGTCGGCCAACGGTCCCGCGGCATCGACGTCGATCTTTGCCTGCTCGTCATGCGTATCGAGCTGGTAGAGCTGCGCCGTCGCATCGGTCGCTTTGATGTTGCCGACCTCGCCATCCGAAGCGGTGAAGGTTATTTGCGTGTGATCGAAGCGTGCGTCGCCCGAAACGTTGCGCGCCGGCGGCAGCGGCCGGAAGTATTCGACGCTGAGCCCGCTGAACGACATCGAACCGTCGAACTGATGAACGATCGCGCGCTTGGGCGCGTTGGGCGAGAAGTCGAGATCGACATTGAGCTGCGCCTGCAATCGGTCGATCGTACCGGCGCTCAGATGTTGCGTCACCCAATTACGCGTGTCGACGGCCGCGTATTCCGGCCAGAGGCTCTGGAAATCGTCGACCTTGAGCGCCTCGGCGGCCAAGGTCAGCCGCAGGCCCAGGGCGGACGGCGTGTTGCCGGAGAGCAGCAGCTCGGGACCGATGCCATCGACCGCTCCCGAAATGCCGACAGCGCCATGGCTCAGCTCGACCGTCAGCAGCCCGATATTGAGCCGGCGATGCGCGGGATCATAGCCGCCTTGTATGCGCGCGCCGGCGATGGCGAGCGCGCCGCCGGCAAAGGCCGAATCCTTGATCGTGCCCGCGCCAAGGCTGACGTCCCAGGTGGCATCGCGCGGCGCGAGGTGGGCGCCGTCGATCACCGCGACGACCTCGCCCGAAAAAGGCACGTCGAGCGCCGCAAGCCCCGCCAGGGACGGTGCGGCATCCGCCCACAGGGCCGGTTTCAGATCGGCGAAATCGAGCCGCACGACAAGGTTATTGTCCGCAACGGTATAGATGTAATTGCCGCTGAAGCGCGCAGCGCCCGAGACGACGGAAAAATTGCCGCTCGTCGCATTGTCGCCGCGCGCCAGGGACAGATCGACATTGTCGGCGCGCCAGGTGAGGCCCAGCGAGCGATCGTCGACCGTAAGGCTTGCCGCATCGATATCCACTTTCGTCAGATAGCCGAGCGTGCCGCCGCCCCCCGCCGGCCGCACAAGATCGCCGATGAACTCCCAATCCCCGGCCGCAGGAGCGCCGGTCCCGCTGAGGCCGAGATGGAAGCTGCCATCCGTCTCGCGGACGAGATGCAGCGCCGGACGGGTCACCGTGATCTGCGTCGGCGCGATGACGCCGCCGAGCGCCGCTTCGACACTGAACTCGATATTCATTTGATCGAGTGTCAGGGTGTCGCCGCTATCGCTCCGGCTCAAATGCACGCCGCGCGCGAGTATCCCGACATGGCCGTCGGAATTGATGCTGAGGAGCGTGTGATCGATGGTCGCGGTGATGCCGTTGCCGCGCGAGAGGGCTGCGGCGATATAAGGCGCGATCGAATCGAGCGAGATTGGGCCATTCCACAACACCCATATCGCGAAGCCGGCGACGACGGCGAGGCCGGCCACCATGGCCGCGAGCACGCGAATGAAAATGGCGAGGCTGCGGCGCATGTCAGCGATGTGATTCCAGGCTCATCGCGCCGCGGACAGCCGCGGCAGCGCCCGTTTCCCAAAGCTGCGAAAATGCTCTAAGCCATGCACAGCCCCGTTTATCTGGCGCGAGCCAAATTCGCGAGCGTCTTGTGATGCCGGCCACGTTCTCGTCGCTCCCCCTGTTTCAGGCGTTGCCGCCAGCCGCCGACCCAGACGCCGTCGCGATCGGCCTCGCGCGCTGGCACGAAGCTTCCGACGAGCTTGCTGACGCAACGCTGACACGCGCCGCCCATGCGCTCGCTGCGGATCGGGCGGGGCTGCACTTGCTCTCGTCGGTTTTCGGTAACAGCCCCTACCTCACACAATGCTGTCTCAAGGAGCCGGGCTTCGTGATCCGGCTGGCCGACAACGGATTGGACGCTACTTTCGCCGAGATTCTCGCGGCGCTCAATCGCGAAGTCACAGGGCATACGAGCCGCGCCGAGCTGATGACGGCATTGCGGGTGGCGAAGCGGCGCGCCGCCCTGACCATCGCGCTTGCCGACCTCGCCGGTCAATGGCCGCTGATGCGGGTGACGGGCGCACTCAGTGATGTCGCCGAGCACGCGCTCGCTTCCATCGCTCGCTTCCTCCTGGCCGCCGGCATCGCCGGCGGCGAGATCGCTCCCGAATCCGTCGACAAGAGCGGTCTCATCGTCCTCGGCATGGGCAAGCTCGGCGCGTACGAGCTCAATTATTCCAGCGATGTCGATCTGATTGTGCTTTTCGATGCCGAGCGCGCCGGTTATCGCGGCAAGCGCGACGTGCAGGCTTTCTTTACGCACCTCGCCCAAGAGCTCGCGCGCATGATGGCCGAACGCACGGCGGATGGTTATGTGTTCCGCACCGATCTGCGCCTCCGGCCCGATCCCGGCTCGACCCCGCCCGCCGTCGCAACCCGCGCCGCCATCGCCTATTACGAAAGCGCCGGGCAAAACTGGGAGCGCGCCGATTTCATCAAGGCGCGACCTGTCGCC
>DATGLO010000508.1:0-8672 GCA_035294105.1 Allostellaceae bacterium | reverse complement strand
ACGTCGCCCTGCGGCAATGACGGCTGGCAAAGATATAACGGTAGCGCCAACGTCACGGTTCCCCACCCCGCTTCGATAACGGATTCGCGGTATACTTCCTTCCATGCGGCAAGCGCTTCACCATCTGCGGGTCGCGACCGGCGGCCGCGGCCTGATCGAGATCACCGCCGCCGTCAAGGATTGGGCCAGCAAGCAAGCGATCGAGACCGGTCTGCTGACCCTGTTTTGTCGCCATACCTCCGCCTCGCTGGTCATTCAGGAAAATGCCGATCCCGACGTGCGCGCCGATCTCGAGAGCTTCTTCGAGAGCATCGCGCCGGAGGACCCGCACCGCTATCGCCACGACACCGAAGGTCCCGACGACATGCCGGCGCATCTGCGCGCCGCGCTGACGCAAACGCAACTGTCGATCCCGGTCGCGGCCGGAAAGCCGGTCCTCGGCACCTGGCAGGGCATCTATCTCTTCGAGCATCGGCGCGCCGCGCATGAGCGCGAGATCGTGCTGCATCTGATCGGCGAATAAGAAGCAAGCCAAAGGCGGGAGGGAGCTATGGGAGAATTCGCACTCGGCCAACCGGTCTCGCGTTTCGAAGACCCGCGGCTGCTGCGCGGCGGCGGGCGCTATGTCGACGATATGGTGCTGCCGCGGATGGCTTATGGCTATGTGCTGCGCTCGCCGCATGCCCATGCGCGCATCCGCAGCATCGACACAAAGGCAGCGAAAGCCGCACCGGGCGTCCTCGCGGTGCTGACCGGCGCGGATTGGGAAGCGTCGGGTTGGGGCGATCTGCCGGTGCCGACGGGCATGAAGCGCCGCGACGGCTCGCCCTCCTACAAGCCGCGCTTTCCGGCGCTGGTGAAGGATCGCGTACGCTGGGTGGGCGATTACGTCGCTTTCGTGGTGGCGGAGACGCTTTCTCAAGCAGCCGATGCCGCCGAGCTGATCGCCGTGGATTACGAGCCGCTGCCGGCGGTGATCTCCGGCGAGGACGCGGTGAAGCCGAATGCGGCCAAGGTCTGGGACGATTGCCCGAACAATGTTTGCTTCGTCCATCTCGAGGGCAACAAGGCCGCGACCGACGAGGCCTTCGCGCGCGCCGACAAGATCGTGAAACGCCGCTTCGTCATCAACCGCGTCACGGCGGCGACGATGGAGCCGCGCGGCGCGCTCGGCGACTACAACGCCGCCGAGGATCGCTACACGATCTACACGACCTTGCAACGCACCCATCCCTATCGTGCCGAGCTGGCGAATTACGTGATCAAGGTGCCGGAGAGCAAGATACGCGTCGTCGCCGGCGATATCGGCGGCAGCTTCGGCATGAAATCCGCGGTTTATAACGAAGTGGCGCTGGTGCTACTTGGCTCGAAGCTGACCGGGCGGCCGGTGAAATGGACGAGCACACGCTCGGAAGCCTTCGTCAGCGATGCGCAAGCGCGCGACAACATCACCGATGCCGAGTTGGCGCTCGACAAGGACGGGAATTTCCTGGGTTTGCGCGTCAAGACCATCGCCAATCTCGGCGCTTATCTGCAGATGAATTCGAATGTCTTTGTCGGCAATCTCGGCACGCTTGCCGGCGTCTATCGTACACCCGCGATCCATGCCGATGTCACCGCCGTCTTCACCCACACCAACCCCGTGCGGCCGTATCGCGGCAACGGACGGCCGGAGGCGGCTTATGTCATCGAGCGGATCGTCGACTGCGCCGCCAAAGAGCTCGGCATCGATCCCATCGAACTGCGACGGCGCAACATCATCCCGCCCGAAGCGATGCCGTTCAAATCCGGCCTCACCTTCACCTACGACTGCGGCGAATTCGCGACGACGCTCGCGAAGGTGCAGCGTGTCGCGGACATCGCCGGCTTCGCGGCCCGCCGCAGCGAGGCGCGGCAACGCGGCAAGCTGCGCGGCCTTGGCCTCTCCAACACGATCGAACGCGCCGCCGCGCCCGGCTTCGAGGCGGCAGAGGTGCGATTCGACAGCAGCGGTACGGTGACCCTGCTCGCCGGCTCGATCACCCAAGGCCAAGGGCACGAGACGATCTTCAAGCAGATCCTCTGCGACCGGCTCGGCCTCAAGCCGGATCAAGTGCACTATGTGCAAGGCGATACCGACAAGGTCGCGATCGGCCAAGGCACCGGCGGCTCGCGCTCGGCGACGCTCGGCGGCTCGGCCGTGCTCGCGGCCAGCGACAAAATCATCGCCAAGGGCAAGGCGATTGCGGCAAAGGTGATGGGCGTCGAGCTTGGCGACGTTGCTTTCATCGAGGGCGTCTTCTCGTCGCCGCGCTCCAATCGCAGCCTCACGATCGGCGAGATCGCCAAGGAATCGCTCAATCCGCGCAGCTTGCCCGACGGCATGGAGCCTGGCCTCGTGGCCGGCGCGATGTACTCGGCGACGGTCGCGAATTATCCCAATGGCTGTCATGTCTGCGAGCTGGAGATCGACGAGGAAACCGGCCGCGTCGACATCATGAGCTACAGCGTCGTCGACGATGTGGGCACGGTGATGAACCCGCTGCTCCTCGAAGGCCAGGTCAGCGGCGGCATCGTACAAGGGATCGGTCAGGTTTTGATGGAGGATATCCGCTTCGATCCGCAATCGGGCCAGCTCATGACCGGCTCGTTCATGGATTACGCCATGCCGCGTGCGAGCGACGTCTCGGCGATCGATATCGACAGCCATCCCGTGCCGACCAAGACCAATCCGCTCGGCGTCAAAGGCGCCGGCGAGGCAGGCAGCGTCGGCGCTTTGCCGGCGGTGGGGAACGCCCTCGTCGATGCGCTGTCGGCGCTTGGCATCGACGAAGTACCGATGCCGGCGACGCCCGAGAAGCTTTGGCGGGCCATCCGCGACGCGCGGCGCTGATGCCGCCGAAAGAGTTAGCCGGCGCGCGCGGCGAGACGCCGCTGCTTTGCCTCCGAGATCACCGGCTCGATGTTGAACACGCGCTTGGCGTTGAGGCCGAGGATATTGCGCTTCGCCTGCTCCGACAGGAACGGCAGATCGTAAATCGTCGAGGGCAAGTCGGTGTCCCAATGCGGGTAATCCGACGAATACATGAGCTGCGTCTCGGCGTTGATCATCTTGAAGGTGAGCTCGAGCGCCTCGCTGTTGTTCACCATCTCCATCGGCTGAGTCGAAAAATACATCTCGCGCATATAGTCCGACGGACGTTTCTTCAGAAGCGGCACTTCCGAGCTGCGCATCATCCACTCATTATCGAGGCGCTGCATCAGGAACGGAATCCACGCCAGGCCGCTTTCGACCCAGACGGTCCTGAGCTTGGGGAAACGCTCGGGCAAGCCGTTTACGAGCCAGTTTGTGCAATGGAGAATGTTCCACCACGAGAAGCCGAGCGCATGCGCCGCGATGAAGCGATTGCACAGGCTGAGACTCCGGTCGCCCGAGCCGAGCGATGAATGGAACACCAGCGGCAGACCGCGCGCTTCGATATCGGCGTAGAGCTTCATATAGGCATTGTCGTAGAGCTGCTTATGCCGGGCCGTGCAGACGGTGAAGCCGACAACGCCTTTCTTGCCGCCGAAATCCTGCACGATCTGATAGGCCGCCTCGGGATCGTTCATGGGCAAATAGAGCGATGATTTGATCCTTGGCTCCGCCGCCAGCACCACCTCGCAGAGCCAGCGATTGTAGGCGCGCGCCAGAGCCACTTCGACCTCGACGCGCGGGGTGAAGCCGAGGCCGAGCATCGGCGTCGGGAACAGCATCAGGACGTCGATGCCGATGGCGTCCATCCAACGCCGCGTGACGCTGAGATCGCGGTGTATCTCGGGCGGCGTCTTCTCGTGACGGCGGCGGGTATAACGCGTCAGGCGGCCGCCGAGCTCTTGATACCCGCCGGCGCCCTGGGTGATGCCGCCGCCGCCATAGCCCTGATAACCAGCCTGATCGCGCATCACCGGATCCTCGATATATTCGCAGATCTGCGCGAAAGAGGCGGTCTCGTAATGATGACCGTCGATATCGACGATCAGGAAATCCTCATAGCGGCGCTGTATCGCCTGCTCGGTCGCATGCGCAAGCGCGGTCGTGGTATCGAACTCCTCGATTGCGAGGTCGCGAAAACTGACACTATCCATCGGTGGCGTTCTCCTTCGCGGAACGCAGAATAATCGCGCTTCGAGACAAAGCTAATTCGCGCTGCAACCCGATCGAGGAATTTATCGTCGTGGACGCGCACCAGCGGCGTGCATTGGCTGGTGCCGGCGATCGTCTGCACCTATCTCGTCGCGATGACCGACGCGTCGGTGCTGCTGATCGAGATCAACCGCTAGCGGCCCAATCCCATCCCAAGCCCAGGCTTGACGGACGGGGACGAGCCGCGCAGTTTGTGCGGCATGGCCAATTCACCGAACACTCTCCCGTTGCAAGGCCTGCGTGTCCTCGAGCTCGGGCACATTGTTGCAGGCCCCACCGCGTCGTTGATCCTCGCCGATCTCGGCGCCGATGTGATCAAGATCGAGAATCCCGATGGCGGCGACCAGGCGCGACGCATGCCCGGCGCGGGTTCCGGCTATTATTATTTCAACCGCAACAAGCGCAGCGTCGCGATCGATTTGAAGGCGCCGCTTGGCAAAGCGCTGTTCCTCAACCTCATCCGCGGCGCCGATATCTGTCTCGACAATTACGCGCCGGGCGCGCTCAAGCGCCTCGGCCTCGACTACGACGTGCTCTCGGCCGAAAATCCGCGCCTCATCCATATGGCAATCAAGGGCTTCCTTCCCGGGCCTTACGAGCAACGCCCGTCGCTCGACGAGCTGGCGCAGATGATGGGCGGGCTCGCTTTTATGACCGGGCCGCCCGGGCGGCCGTTGCGCGCCGGCGCGTCGATCATCGATATCGGCGCTGCGACCTACGGCGTCATCGGCATCCTCGCCGCGCTCTATCAGCGGGCGGAGACCGGCCGCGGCCAGCACATCACCTCGGGCCTCTTCGAGACCACCGTCTTCTGGGTCGGGCAGTGGATGGCGCGCGCGGTCGCGACCGGCCAGCCGTCGCGGCCGATGGCCGAGATCGGCCAGTCGGTGCGCATGGGATGGGGCATCTTCCATCTCTTCGAGACGAAAGACAAAGAGCAGGTCTTCATCGGCGTTACCTCGAACGCGCATTGGGAGCGGTTTTGCGCGACCCTCGGCCTCGGCGAGCTTTACGCCGACGAGCGGCTGAGCACGAACGAGAAACGGGTCGTCGCGCAAGAATGGATGCTGCCCAAGATCCGCGAGGCGGCCGCGCGCTACACCAGCGCCGATCTGCAAGCGAAGCTCGACAAGGCCAGCGTGCCCTACGCACCGCTGCAGCGCCCGGATCAGCTCCTCAACGATCCGCATCTGAAAGCGAGCGGCCAGCTCATGACCGTACCGATGGAAAACGGCAAGAGCGGCGATCTGCCGAAGCTGCCCTTTGCGAGCAGCGCCTACGAATTCACGCTACGACGCGGGGCGCCGGGTCTCGGTGCGAAT
This sequence comes from Allostellaceae bacterium, assembly GCA_035294105.1. Lineage (GTDB taxonomy): Bacteria > Pseudomonadota > Alphaproteobacteria > ATCC43930 > CGMCC-115725 > CAIKMD01. The sequence continues at coordinate 3,185 of DATGLO010000508.1, read as the reverse complement.
ACGCGCGAGGTCCTGACCGAGGCAGGCATTGCCGCGGCCGAGATCGACGCGCTGATCGCCGCAAAGGTGATCGCGCAAGGCTAGGGCGGAACCCTGTCCGCCGAGCGCCGTTATTCCTGCGCGGTAAACGGCACGGCGTACGCTCATGGATGGTTTGCAAGGCGAAGCGCTCGACAAGATCAAGCAGGATCTCGTCCAGCTCCAAAGCGCCCTCGATCAGGTGCGGCGGCAATCGGCCAACGTGATCGAGCGGCAGATCCTGGAGCAGCCCTTCGGCAGCGTGATGGCGGCTTTCGCCCTGGGCTTCGTCTTGAGCCGAGTTGTAGCAAAGCGCATCTTCTAGCGCCGCTTGGCGACCCGCTGGTGCCGCAGCCTTCCGAGGCTATCATGGCGTGGATCGCCACATTGACGCCGGCAAACGAGTTGCCCGTGCGCATGGCTTTCGCTCGCTGCAATCCCTGGTGCCGAGAGGACTCAGCGTGGCAGAGGCGCATTCACCACCTGCAGGCAAAATTGGTCAAATCGCCCGCCGATCAGGCCGGTTTTGACGCACGCGCCGCGGAGATGGCGTGCGATATGGAGGCGGCGTTGCGCGAAATCGAAGCGCAGATCGCGGCGGCGCCGTCCAACCCGGCGGAGCCACCAGCCGACAAAGAGCGCTAAGAGCGCCGCGAGACTTTAGCCAGGGACTTTAGGACCGGCTGGGAGAATGGCCGGCCTGGCCAGCGCCGACTTCTCCGCCGGCTCCTACGCGTTCGCGCTCGCCGAGCTCGCGGTCGCGCTTGCCCTCGGGCTTGTGGAGCGGCGCACCTGCTTGACCTTCGCCGACCTGCCCGCCGGCGCCCACGCGCTCGATGCCTCCTTGCGTCTCTTTGGCCTGCTTTGGGTCGTTCATAAAACCCTCCCTTGCCATCGCCAGGAAAACAGCGCCGCCCCGGTCAAGGTTGCGCGCCGATGGGGCTCAGCGGCTAGACATAGAGGCTAGACATAGACATGTGCCATCTGCTGCTCGGGATAGCGCGTGCCTGCAGCGGCCCCGGGCGGGATGGCCGCCGAAATCCGCGCTACGTCTTGCGCCGTGAGCCGCACCTCGAGCGCGCCGAGATTCTCGTCGAGCCGCTCTTGATGCTTGGTCCCGGGAATCGGAATGACATCGGGCCCTTGCGCCAATAGCCAAGCGAGAACGAGCTGTGCCGGCGTCGAGGCTTTCTCCTGCGCGATGGCGGCAATGCGCTCGACCAACCTGCGGTTATGCGCGAGATTATCGGCGAGGAAGCGCGGATGGCGGCCGCGCGTATCGCCCTTCTCGAAGCTGGGCGCCGCCTCGATCTTGCCGGTCAACAGCCCCCGGCCAAGCGGCGCGTAAGCGACGAAGCTGATGCCGAGCGCGCGCGTGGTTTTCAATGTTTCTTCGGCATCGATGCGATAAAGCAACGAATACTCGCTCTGCACCGCCGCAATCGGATGAACCTTGTGGGCGCGGCGGATGGTTTCGGGACTCGCCTCGCTGAGACCGAGCGCGCGAACCTTGCCCTGAGCGACGAGCTTCGCCATGGCGCCAACCGTCTCTTCGATCGGCACCTGCGGATCGATGCGATGCGCGTAGAAAAGGTCGATGACATCGACCCCCAGGCGCTTGAGGCTCGCCTCGCAGGCGACCGGGACATATTCGGGGCGGCCATCGACCGGCCGCGGGGCGCCGCTGCGCATGTTGCCGAATTTGGTCGCCAGCACGACCTCGCCGCGCCGGCCGGCGATCGCCTTGCCGACGAGCTGCTCGTTATGGCCATTGCCGTAAGCGTCGGACGTGTCGAGCATGGTAATGCCGCGATCGAGCGCCTCGCGGATCAGCGCCATCGCATCGTTATCATCGCCGGCGCCGTAGGTGCCCGAGAACGACATGCAGCCGAGGCCCAACGGCGCGACGGAGATGCCGCTCGCACCCAGTGTTCGCTTTTCACCTGCCATCGCCACCTCCCTTATCGCTCCAGCATAGCGGATCGCCGGCTTGAGCTAAGTCACCAGCTTCGTCAGGGCCTCGATCCGGTCCGCCTCGGCCGCGGGCTTGTCCCAGCGAATGCGATGGATGCGCGGAAAGCGCATCGCGAGACCCGATTTATGCCGCGTCGAGCGACGGACGCTGTCGAAGGCGACCTCGAGCACGATTTCCGGTGCGACGGCGCGCACCGGTCCGAAGCGATCGACCGTGTGATCGCGGACCCAGCGATCGAGCCGCTTGAGCTCCTCGTCGGTGAAGCCGGAATAGGCTTTGCCGACCGGCACCAACTCTTCCTCTTTCCAGACGCCGAAAGTGTAGTCGGAATAGAACGACGAGCGCTTGCCGTGACCGCGTTGCGCATACATTAGAACCGCGTCGACCGTCAGCGCATCGCGCTTCCATTTGAACCACGGGCCCTTCGGCCGGCCCGAGACATAGGTCGAATCCGCGCGCTTCAACATCAGCCCTTCGATCGCCTGCTCGCGCGCGCCGTCGCGGAATTCGCGCAACTGGTCCCAGCCGCTGAAGGGCAACAGCGGCGAAATATCCATGCGCGGCCGCGGCGCGGCGCGATACCATTCTTCCAAGCGACGGCGGCGCTCGTCAAAGGTCAGGCCGCGCAAATCCTCGCCGCCTTGCTCGAGGATATCGTAGAGCCGCACCCAGGCGGGATAATCGGCGACCATCTTGGGGGTCGCGGTTTTGCGGTTGAGACGCTGCTGCAGGTCGTTGAACGGCGCGATGACGCCGTCGCGCATGACGAGCAACTCGCCGTCGAGGACCACATCCTCGTTCAATACCGAAAGCAAATCCGGAAAGGCCAGGCCGATGTCGTCGCCCGAACGCGAATAGAGCCGCCGCTCGCCGCCGCGGCCGACGAGTTGAACGCGAATGCCGTCCCATTTCCACTCGACGCGGTATTGCGAAGCATCGAGCTTCGCGATGTCCTCTTCCTCGAGCGGTTGCGCCAGCATCAGCGGCGTGAAGGTCGGCCGGTTGCCGAGCTCGGGCCGTTCGGCGCGCCTTTCGAGCCAGGCGAAAAGCGGTGTGTAGGGCGGCTTCAGCGCATGCCAGACGGCTTCGATATCGTCGAGCGACACGGTTCCGCCGTCGGCGAGCGCCGTCTTCGCGAGGCGCGCGGAAACGCCGACGCGCAGCGCGCCGGTCGCGAGCTTCAAGAGCGCCC
>DATGLO010000507.1:0-3184 GCA_035294105.1 Allostellaceae bacterium | reverse complement strand
TGGCAGCTTGCCTATACCGAGCTCGTCTTCATCGACACGCTCTGGCCGGATTTCGGCCGCGCCGACCTCGAGAAGGCGATCGACGATTTCCACGGTCGCGAGCGCCGCTACGGCGCGTCGGCCGGCTCGGGCTGATGCGGAACGGGCGCATCCGACGTGACGGAAACCGCGCCCGCCGCGCACCGCCGCTCCACCGGGCTGCTCGCGCGCATTCTCTCCTCGCTGGTGATGATTCCGCTGGCTTTGGCGGCGGTGTGGATCGGCGCGCCTTTCTTGCCGGCGCTGGTCATGCTCGCGGGCGCCGGCATGGGCTGGGAATGGGCGCGGCTCTTACGCGCCGGGCCGGCCTCGCTCTGCCTCATCATTGCGGCTCCCTTCGTCGCGGCGGCGGCTGCGACGGTCGGCGATGGCGCGGCCGCGGTGGTGATAGCGGCAATCTTCGCCGCGGTGCTCGCGCTGGTTGAGCGTCGCGGGGTGCGGCGGCTCTGGGCGGCGCTCGGCATGTTGTGGATCGCGCTCTCCTGCGTCGCGATCTTGTGGCTCGATCACGGCCAGAGCGGCCGCGCCGACATCTTCTTCCTGTTGGCGCTTGTCTGGGCGAGCGATATCGGCGCTTATGCCTGCGGCCGCGCCATCGGCGGGCCGAAGCTCGCGCCGGGGCTGTCGCCGAACAAGACCTGGGCCGGCGCGGTCGGCGGGCTTGTTTGCGCGTTGCTCGTCGGCCTTGCTGCGGCGCATTTGGCGCATGCGAACGCGATGCGCGTGATCGTTGTCGCCGCCATCGTCGCGGTCGCGGCACAACTGGGCGACCTCGGCGAATCGTCCGCCAAGCGCCATTTCGGCGTGAAGGATTCTGGTGCGCTTATCCCCGGCCATGGCGGATTGCTGGATCGCCTCGATTCGCTCCTGGCGGCGGCGATGGTGCTTGCCGCGTGCGTTGCCGCAATCGGCCCCGATCTCCTCCGTAACGCGCCCTAACCTTCTGTCACACCTAATCTTTTTTTCATCATTGCGATGCGGAAAGTTTGCTATCCTGAGCCCGCGATCAGCAGAGAGCGATAGGTTAGCATGGCGTCGATGGCGTCCTTCACCGGCGGAGCCGGTTATTTCATCTTCTGGTTTCTCTTCGTCCTGACCGTCCTCGTCTTCGTGCACGAACTTGGGCACTACCTCGTTGCGCGCTGGAACGGCGTGCGCGTCGAGGTGTTTTCGATCGGCTTCGGGCCCGAGCTTTTCGGCTGGAACAATCGCGCCGGCACGCGCTGGAAGATCAGCGCGATTCCGCTGGGCGGCTACGTCAAGATGTTCGGCGACGCCGACCCTTCTTCCGCGCCGTCGAGCGAGACGTTGCGTGAGATGACGCCGCAAGAGCGCGAGGTCGCCTTTCATCACAAACGCCTGCCGCAGCGCGCGGCGATTGTCGCCGCGGGTCCGGTCGCGAATTTCGTCTTCGCCATCGTCGCGCTTGCCGCGCTCTTTGCGACCGTCGGCCAGCCTTTCACGCCGCCTCAAGTCGGCAAGGTGCAGGCGGGCAGTGCTGCGGAAGCGAGTGGAATGCAGCCCGGCGACCGCATCGTCTCGATCGACGGCGAGAAGATCGAGCGCTTCGAGGACGTGCAGCGCATCGTTCGACTCGATCCGGGTCACGCCCTCGCGATCGTCGTCCAGCGCGGCGATCAGGATGTGAGCCTGTCGGTGACCCCGAAGCTCAGCGAGATCACCGATCGCTTCGGCAACAAGCACGAATACGGTCTCCTCGGAATCGAGGGGCAGGGCGTCCAATACGTCCGCTACAATCCCGCGACTGCGGTGGTGCGCGCTTCCGATGAGACCGCGGATATCGTCGGCGGCACGTTGCAGGCGGTGTGGCAGATGATCATCGGCGCGCGCTCGACCGACGAGCTCGGCGGGCCGCTGCGCATCGCGCAGATGTCGGGCGAGGTCGCCCAATACGGCTTTACCGCGATACTGCCCTTCATGGCGGTATTGTCGATAAACCTCGGATTGATCAACCTTTTCCCGATTCCTGTCCTTGACGGAGGACATCTTCTGTTTTATTTCGCTGAAGCTGTGCGCGGACGCCCGCTCGGGCAACGCGCGCAGGAATATGGCTTCCGTTTCGGGCTCGCCTTGGTGCTGACACTGATGGTATTCGCCACCTGGAACGACTTGGTTCATTTGCGTGTCGTCGAATTCCTGAAGGGCTTGGTGACTTAAAAGCAGCCGCTGCCGGCACAGAATGCGCTCGGGACAGGGGGAATTGGTGGGCATGGTTTTTGGCGTCGCCCGGCGCCTCTCTTTCGCAATCGCGCTGCTTTTTGCCGCCGCCATTCCCGTCGTGGCGGTGATCGCACAGACTTCGTCCGGCGACATCATTCAGGAAATCCGCGTCGACGGCACGCAGCGCGTCGACCCCGATACCGTCAAATCCTATCTCCAGATCCAGCCCGGCGAGGCATACGACCAGCAGAAGGCGGATGCGTCGCTCAAAGCGCTCTACGCTACGGGCCTGTTCTCGGACGTGACGATGCAGCGCCAGGGCAGCGCGCTCATCGTCCACGTGGTCGAAAACCCGGTCATCAACCGCATCCAGTTCGAAGGCAATTCCAAGCTCACCGACGACAACCTCAATCAAGAGGTTCAGCTGCGGCCGCGTCTGGTCTTCACCCGCGAGAAGGTGCAGGCCGACGTCGTGCGCATCCTCGAGCTCTATCGCCGCGCCGGCCATTTCGCCGCGACGGTGCAGCCCAAGGTGATCGAGCTGCCGCAGAACCGCGTCGACCTCGTGTTCGAGATCGACGAAGGTCCCGCCACCGGCATCCGCGGCATCACCTTTCTCGGCAACAAGGAATTCAGCGAAAGCACGCTGCGCGACGTGATCTCGACCAAGGAATCGCGCTGGTGGCGCTTCCTGTCGAACGACGACACCTACGATCCCGACCGCTTGACCTACGACCGCGAGCTGCTGCGCAAATTCTACCTCTCGCAAGGCTACGCCGATTTCCGCGTCGTCTCCGCCATCGCCGAGCTCGCACCCGACCGCTCGGGCTTCCTCATCACCTTCCAGATCGAGGAAGGCCAGCGCTATCACTTCGGCAAGATCAACCTCGCCAACGAGCTCAAGGACGTCGACCCGGCGACGCTGAAGCCCTTGCTCACGACGAGCGAGGGCGACTGGTATAAC
>DATGLO010000506.1:0-8523 GCA_035294105.1 Allostellaceae bacterium | reverse complement strand
GAGCGCCGCTTCGATCGCGTCCGCGATGGCGTTGAATGGGCGATCGAGATCGGAGGCCTGAACGTCGCCGTGCGCGACGCCTTTGGCGAGGAGGTCAAGGGTGCCGAAGACGCCGTTGAGGCTTGGATCGGAGGCGAGCGTGCCGAGCAGCGGCTGCGCGCCGATCAATTGCTCGGTAAAGCTTTGTATCTCGGCCTTGGGCATGAACAGCAGGCCGTTCCGGGCGAAGAAGTCGCCGCCGCCCGGGATGCTGATCGATTTGAACAAATCGGGGCGCTGGCCGAGCCGTTCGGCGAGCGCCGCCGTGGCATCGGAGGTTTGGTCCGGCGTCTTGCCGTCGATCACGATCGCCAGCAAGTCGCGGTTTTGCGGGAAGGCTTCGTCGAGCGCGCGCTCCTGCTGACGCCACGGCTGGTTGCTGGAGATCAACTTGTCGAGGTCGGTATCGATCGAAAGATGGGACGCGGCGTAAAAACCGGCCGCGACGGCGACGACGAGATAGATCGCGACCACGGCTATGGCGTGGCGACGGCAGGCGTCGACGATGCGCGCGGCAATATCTCCCATGAGCTAGCGTCCCGATCCGGAAGGTCGCATCATCTGAAACGCCTGCCTTCGAACGTCCGGAACGACAAGGACGCTTGCCAAGCTCGTGAATCCCTCGTGTGGCTCATAGATTTGAAGTTCCTAGAATCCTTGCTGCAAAATTATAGGAACCTCAAATCCGCCACACGAGGCAGCCGTCGCTGTTGATGGCTTAAGACGAAGCGGCACTCGCCGATCCATGCCGCTTGATAAAGTTAATAAAGCGCCGAGACGCCAGGGCAAGCGTCAATTTTGCCCACGATTGGGCGGCAGCGGCGCAAAGCGGAAAAAGTCCTGTTGGACGGCCGGCATTACCAGGATCGAGGGTTGCTTCGGCAAGGTCGCGCGAGACAGCACGACGTGCGGGTCCTCGGCGTGGATGATCGGATACTCGTTCTTGGTCCGGGTGAGGAAATTTTGCAGCTGCGTTGGCCCGAAGTAATGGATCGGGATGATGAGCTGCGGCTTGATCTGGTGGATGACGTCGATGATGTCATATTGCGACAGCGAGTAGGCGCCGTCCACCATCGGCAACAGGACGTCGATTTGCCCCATCGCCTCGAGATGCTCGGGCGCGAGGGTATGCTGCAGATGACTCAAATGCGCGATGCAAAGATCGGCGATCTCGAAGATGAAGATCGAATTGCCGTTGAACTCGGTGCCGCCGGTAAAGAAGTTGCGCGTATTAGTCGGGATGTTGCGCACGCGCACGTCCTTCACCGTCAAATCCCAATGCGCGGGTCCGCTTCCGGTATCCCAACCGCGCAACACATAGGGAATGCGCGGATCGGGATGATCCGTGTAATGCGTGTCGTGGAAATGATTCATCGTCGCGATGTCGGGCGGGAAGGGCGGCGGGAAATAATCGTTGAGGTCGGTGACGATCGTGACGCCTTGCGGGCTTTTGATCAGCACGCTGGCGTGACCGATGAAGGTCAGATCGACATTGCCTTCGACCGCGTCGACGAGCGAGTAACTCGCGAGCGTCAGATGCGGCGGTGCGAGCGCGATGTTGGGCTCGCAACCGGCAGCGAAAGCGAGGACGGGCGAAAAGAAAGCCATGCCAAAAAGCCAGGCTGCGATGCGCCGGAACATCGATACCTCCCGCCGAGAACGCGCCGCTATTATGCGGCGATGGGACGAGGCTGCGCCAGCGGGCCCGCTTTTTTTCGGTTGCGCCGCTCCGGCCCTGCATTGTCTGCTAACGAAGATTTGAGCGAGGATGGCAATGGCAAAGCCGCGTGCGACGATCTTAGAACTCGCCGCCGATCTCGACGCCGGCCGGACGACGAGCCGGGCGCTGATCGAGGAAGCATTGGCCCGGATCGCCGATCCGGCAGGCGAAGGCAAACGCAGCTTCATCAAGGTCTATGCCGAGGAGGCGAAGCTGGCGGCTGACGCGCAGGATCGCCTGCGCCGCGCCGGCTACAAGGCGTCGCCGCTCGCCGGGTTGCCGGTCTCGATCAAGGATCTTTTCGATGTAGCCGGAGAGCGCACGCTGGCCGGATCGAAGGCACGGGACGACGCGCCCGCGGCGACGCGCGATGCCGCAATCGTCGGCCGGCTCAAGGCCGCCGGCGCGGTGATCATCGGCCGCACCAACATGACGGAATTCGCGTTCTCGGGCGTCGGCATCAACCCGCATTACGGCACGCCCGGCAATCCTTGGGATCGCAGCCGCATTCCCGGCGGATCCTCCTCGGGCGCGGCGGTGTCGGTGGCCGACGGACAATGTGCCGTCGCTATCGGCACCGACACCGGCGGCTCGGTGCGTATTCCGTCGGCGTTGTGCGGGCTCGTCGGCTTCAAGCCGACGCAGGTTCGCGTGCCGCTCGACGGCGCGTTCCCGCTCTCGACGACGCTCGATTCGATAGGGCCGCTCGCCAACAGCGTCGCTTGTTGCGCGATCGCCGACGCAGTCATGGCGGGCGAGGCACCGCTCGTGCCGGCGGCGCTCGGTCCGGCCGGGCTGCGGCTGGGCATTCCGCGCAACACCTATCTCTTCGACGAGCTCGATGCCGAGGTGGCGGTCGGTTTCGAGCGCGCTTGCGCGGCGCTGACGCGTGCCGGTGCGCGGCTTGCCGACCAGCCGCTGCCCGAGCTCGCGCAATATGGCGCGATCAATGCCAAAGGCGGCTTCTCGCCGCCCGAGGCTTATGACGCGCATCGCGAGCTGCTGGCGCGGCGCGGCGACGATTACGATCCGCGGGTGAAACTGCGCATCGTCCGCGGCGCCGAAATGTCGGCGCCCGATTATGTTCGTCTGATTGCGGATCGCGCGCGTTTCATCGCCGCGGTTGATGCGCGCCTGGAAGGCTGCGATGCGCTCATCGTGCCGACGGTGGCGGTGATCGCGCGGCCGATTGCCGCGTTCGCCGCGGATGCGGATTTCTATCGCCTCAACAGCCTCATCCTGCGCAATCCCAATGTCGTCAATTTCCTCGATCGTTGCGCCATCACCTTGCCGGTCTCGCCTCCCGGCGAGGCACCGGTCGGGCTGATGCTGATCGGCCGGCGTCACGGCGATCACCGGCTGCTGTCGATCGCGCAGGGCGTCGCGACAGTGCTCGGCCGCGCGTGATCGAAGCTCCGTAAGAGCGCCTACTCTCAGTTTCACGGGCGAAGTCATGACGATGGATGTGACGCAACACCAGCAAGCCACGCTCGATCCTGTCAGCAACGTGCTCAAATGGGTGCTTCTCGCCACGGCGATCCTCACCTTTGCGCTTATGGCCTGGGCGACGATCGCAACCTACCGCTTGGCGCCGCCGCAGCCCGAGCGCTTCCTCGCCGCGGACGGCAGCGTCGTCATGACCAACGACGACATCCTTGCCGGCAAGGGCGGCTTTCAGAAAGCCGATCTCATGGATTACGGCAGCCTTTACGGAATGGGCTCCTATTACGGCGAGGATTACACGGCCGAGACACTGGTCCAGCTCGGCCGGGCGACGCGCAACGCGATCGCAAACGCGAATGATGATGCGGCGTTCGAGCGTCTCACCACTCAGCAGCAGGCGGCGGCGACGGCGGCAATGCGGCAAGCCTTGCAGCAGATCGATCTGACAAAGCCGGATGTCATCCTGCCGGCGCCGGTCGCTGACGCCGTGATGAAGGTCTGCGATGGGCTGGCGCGCTCGCTCGCGGTCGCCGATCCGGGGACCGGTTGGACGCCCGCCTATAGCCTGACGCCGGCGCTTGCGCGCCAAACCGCCGATTTCATCGTCTTCTCGGCGCTGACCACGGTGGCGCGGCGTCCGAATGCGACATGGTCCTGGACCGAGAATTGGCCTTACGAGCCGCTGGTCGGCAATACGCCGACCACCAACACCTTCCTTTGGACCTGGGTCAGCTTCTGCTTCACCTTTTTCGCCTTCGGCGTCGTGCTGTTCATCTACGAATTCTTCCTCAACGACCCGGATGCCCAGCCCATGGACCCGCTGCTCGCGGCCTTTCGCCCGCTGACGCCGAGCCAGCGGCGCGTCTGGAAGTATTTTCTTTTCGTCGCCGCCGTGCTGCTCCTCCAGATCGCCGCCGGCACGATCATGGCGCATTCCTATTACGACCGGACGAGCTTCTACGGCATCGCGATCAACGATTGGTTCCCGTTCAACTTCCTGCGCGACGTGCATATCCAAGCGCCGATCGTGTGGATCGGCGTATCCTGGATCGGCGCGGCGCTTTTCCTTGCGCCGGCCATCGCCGGCGGCGAAGAGGCGAAGGGACAGCATTGGGCGGTCGATTTTCTGTTTTGGGTGACCGTGCTGATCGTGGTCGGCGCGCTCGCGGGCGATTATCTCGGCATCATGGGTGTGATCAACAAGGACTGGTTCTGGTTCGGGAACCAAGGACTTTCCTATATCCAGCTCGGCCGCTTCTGGCAGATCGGCTTCTTCGTCGGTCTTGCGCTTTGGAGCCTTCTCGTCATGCGGGCGATGTGGCCGAGCGCGAGCCGCTGGTGGCGAGCGGCGGGCCAGTTCTGGACCGGCCGCATCCGCCTCGAGCATTTGATCTGGGCGTCGACGATCAACATCGCTGTCCTTTACGCCTTCGGGATGATCCCGCTTGCCGGCATTGAAAAGTCTTTCACCATCAGCGATTTCTGGCGCTGGTGGGTAGTGCATCTATGGGTCGAGCAGTCCTTCGAGTTCTTCGCCGCCGCGATGAGTGCCTATCTGCTGATGGCAGTCGGATTGGTATCGCGCCAGCTCGCCGAGCGCGCGACCTATTTCGAGCTGATCCTCATCTTCCTCGGCGGCGTTATCGGCACCGGCCATCACCTTTATTGGGCAGGCGGGCCGAGCATGTGGGTGCCGATGGGCAGCATGTTCTCCTTCATCGAGGTGCTGCCGCTCGTGCTGCTGATCATCGAGGCGATCAACCACTATCGGCTCATCAAGAAACATCGCGAGTTCAACTACCGCCTCGCCTACACCTACATCATCGGCGCGGCGTTCTGGAATTTCGTTGGCGCCGGCGTGTTCGGCGGCGGCACGCTCAATGCGCCGCTGGTGAACTATTACGAACACGGCACCTTCCTCACGCTCAACCATGCGCACACCGCGCTGTTCGGCGCCTTCGGCGAACTAGCGATCGGGCTGATCAATTTTTGCCTGCGCTACACCGCGGCCGAGAAGCGGCCTTTCAGCGAGACTCTCGGGCTTGCTGCGTTCTGGCTCTACAACGCCGGCCTCGTCTTATGGATCGCGCTGAACTTCTTCCCGATCGGCTGGCCGCAACTCGACGCCGTTTTCGAGCACGGCCTCGCCTATGCGCGCAGCAGCGCGTTCTATAACACGACACTCTTCTGGCAATGGATGAGGCTGCCGGGCGACGTGCTCTTCGCGATCGGCGCAATTTTGATGGCTTGGGATTTCATTGTGAAGCTGCGGCCGCTTTACCCGCGATCGATCGGGCGCCTCCTTGGGCAATCGCCGACGCTGTCCTCGGACGTGCCCTCCGAGTGAGCGACGCTCGATAACCGATCGCGATGTCCCTGCGTCAGCTGCTTTTTTCGAGGCGCGGCTGCCGATAGCGGATCATCTTAACCAGCCGGGCCATCACGTCGCCGAGGGTCGCACCGGTCGCGATCTTCTGTCCGCCCGAGAGCAGGGTGTAATCGCCGTGCCGACTCGTGCCAGGCGGCGTCTTCATCACCGTGAAGAGCGGCAGCTCCTGCGTGCGGCGGAACATCGAGAACAGCACGGCGCCGTCATGCTGGTCGATCGCGTAGTCGCGCCATTCGCCGCGCATGACCTGGCGCGTATAGAGCGAGAGGAGCTGGTTGAGCTCGGCGCGCGTGAAGAACACGCGCTTGCCTCGGCGCGCATCGTTGAGGCGGAATACGTTGCTGCTCATGGCCGCGTAGCTAACAGCCTTGTCATCGTCACGGGGGCCGAGTCTTTCCGATTTTTGCCGGGAAATCCAGCATTCCGGCTGGGTAAAGGTTTGCGCCAAAAGCCGCCAGCCGCTATCTTGCGCCACATCCGCCGCATGGGTTTGCGTTGAGCGATATCTTTCAAGAAATCGATGAAGAGCTGCGACGCGACAATCTGCAGCAGCTCTGGAAGAAATACGGCAACTACGTCATTGCGCTTGCCGTGCTGATCGTCGTTGCGACCGCCGCGGTGGTGGGGTGGCGCACCTATCAGGACAAGCAGCGCGAGGCTCAGGGCGTGCAGTACGCCGCGGCGCTCGACCTCGTGCACCAGGGCAAAGATGCGGATGCGGCCGCCGCTTTCGCGTCGCTGGCCCGGAGCTCCGATAGCGGCCGCGCGGTGCTCGCCCGCTTCGAGGAAGCGGCTTCGCAGGTGCAGTCGGGCGACGTTCCCGAGGCGATCGCGGTTTACGACGAGATCGCGGCGGACGGTTCCGTCGATCAAGGCTTTCGCGATGCCGCGACGCTGCTCTCGGCGCGCTACACGCTCGATAAGGGGGATACCCAAGCGGTGATCGCCAAGCTGCAGCCGCTCGCTTCGGGTACCGGGCCGTGGCACGCTCTTGCGCTCGAATTGACGGCGCTCGCCGAGATGAAGGCCGGCGACACGGCCAAGGCGCGCGTCGATTTCGACGCGCTCGCCAAGGATACGACGGCGCCGCAAGGCGTCCGCCAGCGCGCCAGCGCGATGCTCGAGACATTCGCGCCATGAGCATGCTGCGTTGGCTGGCGGTGCCGGTCGTTCTTGCGCTCGCGGTCTCGCTCGGCGGCTGCGACACGGTCAAGTCGCTGGTCTCAAGCAACAACAAGACGCCGCTCCCCGGCAAGCGCATCTCGGTGCTCAATCTTGAGCACAACCTCAAGCCCGATCCGAAGCTCGACGCGCTCAAGATCCAGGTGCCACGGCCGTTCGACAATACCGCCTGGCCGGATGACGGCGGCTATCCCGATCACGCGATGTATCACCTGGCGCTCGGCCCGCAGATCGATCGGGTGTGGAAAGCCAATGCCGGCGAAGGCAAGAACCGTTATGGCCGCGTCGTTGCCGAGCCGGTGCTCGCCAACGGCCGCATCTTTACGATGGATGCCGACGACATCGTCACCGCGTTCGATGCGAAGACCGGCGACCGGCTGTGGCGCGTCGATCCGCAACCCGACGACGCCGACTCGACGACCTATGGCGGTGGTGTCGCGGCTGCCGGCAATCGCGTCTATGTCGGCACGGGCTACGGCCAGGTGATGGCGCTCGACGCGGCGACGGGGAAGCAGATCTGGCGCGTCAATGTGCCCGCGCCGATCCATGCCGCCCCGACCGTCGCCGACGATCGCGTGTTCGTTATCACCGTCGAGAACGAGCTCGACGTGCTATCGGCGGCCGACGGCTCGAAGCTCTGGACGCACAACGGCTTGCCCGAGCCGGCCGAGCTCGCCGGCGGGGCATCGCCGGCGGTCGCCGGCGATCTCGTCGTCGTGCCCTATAGCTCGGGCGAGCTCTACGCGCTGCGGGTCGAGAACGGGCGCCCGCTGTGGAACGACAGCCTCGCCGCGGCGCAACCGGTCGGCGCGCTTTCCTCGCTCGCCGACATTCGCGGCGCGCCGGTGATCGATCGCGATCGCGTCTTCGCGATCAGCCATAGCGGCTTGATGGTGGCGATCGATCTGCGCACCGGCGATCGCGTATGGGAACAGGATATCGGCGGCGTGCATGCGCCCTGGGTTGCGGGCGACTTCATTTATGTGCTGAGCTCCGATGACCAGCTCATCTGCCTGACGCGCGCGGACGGACGCGTGCGTTGGGCGCGTCAATTGCCGCAATGGGAAAACGAAGATAAGAAGAAAGACCCCATCTTCTGGGCCGGGCCGGTCTTGGCCGGTGACCGGTTGATCGTGATCTCGTCCGACGGCGAAGCTTTTTCGGTCTCGCCCTATACCGGCGAGGCGCTGGGCAAGGCCGACTTCCCCGATGGCGTCTACATCAATCCTGTCGTGGCCGATAAGACGCTCTATGTCCTGACCGACGAGGCCGACCTTATCGCGATGCGGTAAGGCGCACGCGCCTTCAATAAGTTGGCTCGTTTCGTGATCGATCGGGCAGTTCGATAAATGCGGAATTTCGACGATGCGTTTTTTCGGGTCGGGACACTAGCATGGCGAGGCGCGTCGCCATCATCGGCCGGCCGAATGTCGGCAAATCGACCTTGTTCAATCGTCTTGCCGGCAAGAAGCTTGCGCTTGTCCACGACCTGCCGGGCGTGACACGCGATCGCCGCGAGGCGCCGGCGAGCCTGGGCGATCTCCACTTCACGGTAATCGATACCGCGGGTCTTGATGAGGGTGAGAAAGGCAGCCTCGCCGCGCGCATGCGCGCGCAGACCGAGGCGGCGCTCGGTGACGTCGACGCGGTTCTGTTTCTCGTCGATGCGCGCGCGGGACTCCTTGCGCCCGATCGCGATTTCGCCAAGCTCCTGCGCCGCCACGGCAAGAAGGCGATCCTTATCGCGAAT
>DATGLO010000505.1:0-6173 GCA_035294105.1 Allostellaceae bacterium | reverse complement strand
CTTTTCGAGATGCGGCATCACCTCGGCCGCGAAAAGATCGAGCGAGCGCGTCGCATCGGCAAAGCTCATGGTGCCGAAGAAGAGGTAGGCGAGCAGGTAGTTGGTGCCGAGCTCGGCCGTCTCGCGCTCGATCGTCGCGCGCACCGTCGCCGGCGTGCCCGCGATCACCATGCCGTTGGCGAGGCATTCCTCGAAGCTCGATCCGCGCCGCACATTGAGCCGCGTCACGAGATCGGAGCCGCCGGCGGCGCGCGCGCGATCGCGCAGCCATTCGAGGCTTTTCAAGTGATATTCGAGCGCCGGCTTGGCGATGCGCCGCGCCTCGGCGTCGCTGTCGGCGACAACGATGTGCCTGAGGATGCCGACCGCGGCCCCGCCTTTGAATTCGGGCTTCGGCGTTGCCGCGCTGCCGCGTTTCGCGAGGGCCGCTTTGAAAGCCGCGATGTTGGGCTTGGCCTGCGCGGTCGGGCCGTTGGCGGTAAAATGCAAGCCGTGCTCGCCGGCCCAGGTCGAGCCGATCTCGTTCGACGAGCCGTACCAGAAGGGCGGATGCGGCGTCTGGAACGGCCGCAGCGGCATCGGCGTCTCGCCATAGGTGAAATATTTTCCTTGATACGAGAAGGGATCGTTCTTCAGCGCGGCGTTGAGGCAGTCGAAAGCATCGAAGAAGATGTCACGCGAATCGTCGGCCTCGACCTTGTTGAATTTCAATTCGAAGGGCGAAACACCGCGCCCGACGCCGACCTCGAGCCGGCCGCGGCTCAGATGGTCCAGCATGGAGATTTCTTCGGCCAAGCGCAGCGGCGAGTAGAGCGGCAGGAGATAGACCAGCGGGCCGAGATGAATGCGCTTCGTCAGCCGCGCGATCGCGCCCAGATAGATGCTCGGCGAGGGCACCATGTTGAGCGGCGTGCAGTGATGCTCGGCGACATGGGCGCAATAAAAGCCGGCGGCATCCGCGGCGGCGAGGAACTGCAGGCGCTCGTCGAACTCCGCCGCGAGCGGGCGATCGTTGCGTTCGACGTGATCGAAAAGTCCGACTTTCATCAATTCCTCTTATGACAACAAGGTGTATTTATCAACTATCCGCCGCTCAGCCGCGCCCGTTGAGAACGCGATCGATCATCGCGCCGGCGACGCCGAGGTAATTCGCGGGATCGACCAGCTTCGCGAGCTGCGCGCGAGTCATGTGCTGCGAAATATCCGGATCGGCGGCGAGAAGGTCTAGGAACGACTCCTTGGCCGCGATCGATTTGCGGCAAATGTCGTAGACGAGATCATGCGCGCGCTGACGGCCGAGAAAGGGACCGAGGCCCATCATCACCGCTTCCGAAACAATGAGGCCGCGCGTCAGATTGAGATTTTCGCGCATGCGTTGGGGATCGACTTCGAGACCTTCGAGCAGGAACCGCGCCTGGTTGAGCGCGCCCGAGGCGAGACAGAAAATCTCCGGCATCGCGATCCATTCGATCTCCCACGGGCCGGTCGAGCGCTCGTGGTCCTCGACCATCGCATCGAGGAGCGCGGCTACGTTCTGCCGCACCATCGAGGTGCAGGCGATGATGTAATTGCACGAGATCGGGTTGCGCTTTTGCGGCATGGTCGAGGACGAGCCGCGGCCTTCGGCGAAAGGCTCGTAAACCTCTTCGACCTCGGTCTGCATCATCAGCTTCACATCGGTCGCAATCTTGCCGAGCGTGCCGGTGACGAGGCCGAGGAAGCAGCCGGTCTCGGCGAAGCTGTCGCGCATCGTGTGCCAGGCGATCGCCGGCTGACCGAGGCCGAGCTCCTTCATAAGCGCTTCTTGCACTTTGAGGCCGTCCTGGCCGAGCGAGGCTAGCGTGCCGGCGGCGCCGCCGAACTCGCCCACGAGGACACGCAGCCGCAGCTCTTTGAGGCGCTGCAGATGGCGGTCGAAGCCCGACAGCAAGGTCGCGGCCTTGAAGCCGAAAGTAATCGGCACCGCCTGCTGCAGGTTGCTGCGGCCGGCCATCGGCGTGTCGCGGTATTGCCGCGCCAGCTTCGCGAGCGCCCGGCTGATCGCGCCGAGCTCGCTTTCGACGAGATCGAGCGCCTCGCGAATCTGCAGCACCGTCGCGGTGTCGGTGATGTCCTGCGTCGTCGCGCCCCAATGGCACCATTCGCCGACGTCGTTCGCGCATTTCTTGACGAGCTGCTGCACCACCGGCAGCACCGGATAGCCGATGCGCTCGGTCTGCTTCTTGAGCAGTGCGATATCGTATTCGCCGACATCGCAATGGCGCTGGATCTCCTCGGCGGCGTCCTTCGGGATGATGCCGAGCCGCGCCTGCACGCGGGCGAGCGCCGCTTCGATATCGAGATAGCGCTGCACGCGGTTCTCGTCGGAGAAGACGCGGCGCATCGCTTCGGTCGAGAAAATGTCGCGGAAGATCGCAGAATCGAGCGCGGTGGCGGGCATACGGGGTCTCTTGGTTCGTGACGGCGGGACTTAGACGAGGCCGGTCACGTCGCGCAAGCCCGGCCAAAGATCGCCGATCAGGGCAGGCGGCCACGGCAACGCGAAGATGCGGTCGAAGACGAGATAGATCGCGACGGTCGCGATCACGGAACAGGCGCTCGCCATCCACCAGGGCTCGGCGAATTCGAAGCGCATCAAAAGGAAGGTAAGGAGGCACAGCGCCGGCAGCAGTCCGATGCCCCAGCCGACGGCGAGGCACGCGACCAGCCAGAGGAAGAAGCGAACGCCGCGCAGCTCCAGGGCTTTGGTGAAGACGGGGGGCGGCTCGGAGGTCGCGCCGCCGGCCATTTGCGCCTCGGCGGGCCCGACCGGCACCGCCGCCGGATCGCCGAAAATCTCGGTCAGGAGATTCAAGGACGCGAAGAACAGCGCGATGATGCAGACCGTGTCGGGCACCAGCTTCGCCGCCGGCGGCCAAGCCCGCGACACGACCATGCCGGCGATGATGGTCGCGATCAGCAAGGCGCTGAACCAGGCGTCGCGGCCGAAGCGCAGCGCGGCGAGGCGCATATCCCTGAACGCCGCGACCGTGCCGGCAAGATGCGTCTTCATCGGCGGCAGCACCACCCAGAGGCAAAGCGCGAAGACGACCAGCACCACCGGCCGCAACGCCCAGGCGGCGCCGTAGATTTGGGTCGAGATGAAGAAATAGCGCTCGAAGATGCTGCCCAAGACGAAGCCGAGGATCAGCGGCGGCCGCGGCCAGCCGAGATGCTTCATCACCCAGCCGAGCGCGCCGAAGATGACGAGCGAGTAGATATCGCCCCAGCTTTGCGAGCCTTCGAAGGCGCCGAGGAAAATCACCATCAGCACCAGCGGCACCAGCAGCGCCGCGCGCACGGTGGCGAGCCGGGCGAAGAGGCCGCTGGCCGCGATGCAGATCACCGCGCCCAGCACATGCGAGAGGGTGAGGGTCCAGATGATCGAATAGGTGACGTTGAGATGCTTTGTCAGCATCTCGGGTCCCGGAACCAGGCCGTGGATCAGGAACGCCGAGAGCAGCAGCGCCATCGACGCGCCCGCCGGGACGCCGAAAGCGATGGTCGGCACCAGATGTCCGCCTTCCTTGGCGTTGTCCGATGCGATCGCCGCGATCACGCCGCGGATATCGCCTTTGCCGAAATTCTCGGTGTGCTTTTCGGTGCGGATCGCATGGCCATAGGCGATCCAGTCGATCACCGCCGCGCCGAGGCCGGGCACCGCGCCGAGGAACGCGCCCAAGGTCGAACAGCGCAGGATCAGCCACCAATTCTTCACCGCGTCGTGCCAGCCCTGCCATTGGCCGTGAAGATCGATGCGGCCGCCATCGACCCGCGCGATGCTCGAGCGCGACGCCCCCATGTCGACGAGCTCGGGGATCGCGAAGATGCCGAGGGTGAAGGGCACCAGCGGCAGCTTGTCCCAAAGATAAAGCGTGCCGAAGGTCCAGCGCAGCGTGCCGGTCTGCGCGTCGCCGCCGATCATCGCCAGCATCAGGCCGAGCCCCGCGGCGGTCAGCCCTTTGAGCGGCGCCTTGCCCGAGAGCACCGCGACCATCGAGAGGCCGAAGATGCAGAAGGAGAGCAGCTCGGGCGAGGCGAGATAGAGCACCACCGGCCGCAGCACCGGGATGGCGAGCGCCAGCAGCACCGCGCCGAAAAGGCCGCCGATCAGCGAGGCGCCGTAGCCGGCGCCGAAAGCGCGCGCCGCCTGGCCCTGCCGCGCCAAGGGGTGCCCGTCGAGGATGGTCGCCGCCGCGCCCACCGTGCCCGGCACGCCGAAAAGCACCGCGGGAATGAGGTCCGAGATCGTCGTCACCGACGCCATGCCCAAAAGCAAGGCGAAGGCCGAGAAGGTGTCGAGGTGATAGGTGAAGGGGATGAGGATCGCGAGGCCGACGACGCCGCCGAGGCCCGGAATGACGCCGAGGCTCAAGCCCAGCACCACGCCCGCGGTCATGATCAGGAGCCGCGTCGGCTCCAGAATCAACAACAGCGCTTCCAATGCAGCGTGCAGCATGCCGGCGTCAGGCCTCCCCGAGGCGGTACTAAGCCCTCAGAACCGCCCTCGGGTCAACTTTCGGCGGCTTCACTTTCGGGAGCGGCCTCTGATTCGGTTGGCGAAATTGGCTTTGTTCGGAAATTTTCGCTTTGTGCGATGGCCCCTTCCGGCCGAAGGGCACCGCGAAAGCCGGCGACCGCCACGGTGAGCGGCACTGGCACGTTCTCGCCGCGGCGCCTTGCCTGACGCCGCTCGAGCATCACATAGGCGCGGTTGAACGCATGATCGAGTGCCGCCTCGTAGCGCGACAGCTTCCACATCTGGTCGGGGTCGCTATCGAAGGCGGCGCCGATGTCGATGTCTTCGCGCACGCCCATATCGGCCTTGCGCCAGCAGTCCATGACATCCGCCTCGACGCGATAAATGCGCCTGAGGCGCCAGGCGCACAGCGCGATGCGTTCGACGAGTTGCTCCTCGACGGCATCGGCCGGCTGGAACGCCTCGCGCTGCGCGCCGAGGAAGGCTTCGAAATCGGCGCTCTTCTCGTCGAAGGTCAGCACCTTCTCGGCACGCAAGCCGTGGCGTAGCGCATTGCGGGCGACCGCCTCCTTGCCGCGCGCGGTCTTGGGCCCGGTGGATTGCTCGGCGTTGCGCCGGTTGGCGGCGCGTTGGCCTTCGACGTCAAGACGCATATTCCCTTCCCCCTTGGGCGGAGAGGGCTCGTTACACGCTTGGCTGATGATAGCGCGGGTTACCGCTTGAAATCGTCGTTGGTGAATAGCGAGACGAGATCGAGCCCTTCTTTCTTGAGATTGTCGCGCGCGCCTTCCAGGCGGTCGACGATGGTGACGACCTTGTCGACCTTGCCGCCTTGCGCGCGCACCGCGGCGACCGCCTTCATCGCCGAGCCGCCGGTCGTGGTGACGTCTTCGAGGACGAGCACCTTGCTGCCGGGCGCGAAATTGCCGTCGATCAGCTTCGCGGTGCCGTGATCCTTCACTTCCTTGCGGACGAAGAACGCGTCGATCGGCTTGCCGCGCTCCAGGCTTTTCATCGCGATGGCGAGGGCGATCGGCACCGCGCCCATCTCCAAGCCGCCGACCGCTTTGCAATCCTCCTGGGCGATGAGATCGCAGAGCAGCTCGCCGGTGAGCGAGGCGCCTTCGGGATCGAACATCGTCTTCTTCATGTCGAAGAAGTAGCCGCTCGTCTTGCCCGAGGCCAAAGTGAAGCTGCCCGAGAGCAGCGATTTCGTCGCGATGATGTCGCGCAGGCGGGTTCTTTTGTCGGGCATGGCTGAGGGTCCTTTCGTTGCGCCCGTTTTAGGGCATCGCCGCGCCGCCATCCACCACGCGCCGCGCCTATCATCGCGGCGCCGCCATCCTCCATGCGCCGCGCCCGTCCTCGCGGCGACGTTCTTTATTCGGGCGCCTCCGGCGCCTGCTTCAACTCCTCCCGGAAAGCTGCGAGTACCTTCGCCCCGTCGGGCGTGGCTTTTACCCATTGCTCGATCACGGGCTGAATGCGCTTCTCCCACAGCGGATATTGCTCGGACGAAAGGTTGGTGACGCTCTGGCCGGGAAGCGAAGCAACGCGCTTGGCTTCCTCGCGGTTCGCGCGTTCGTTGGCGAGGCCGAGGCGGTCGGAAAAAGCCTCGCCCGAATATTTGTCGATCGCCGCCTTTGCCTGCGGC
>DATGLO010000504.1:0-5424 GCA_035294105.1 Allostellaceae bacterium | reverse complement strand
CTGGCGACCTATGTCGACATCCTGCGCAAAGGCGCGGGGAAGTAAACGCGATCCTAAAGCGGCGCCGCCTCGCGGCCGCGCGCACGGCGGCCGATCAGGTAGACGAGCGCCAACGGCAGGAAGAGCAGCATGAAGACGAGGCTCATCGCCGTCGCCTGACCCATCTCGCCGGTGTACCAGGTGCTCCAGATCACGGTCGGCAAGGTGAGATTGGCCGGCGTCGCGAGCACCACCGCCATGGTGAGCTCGCGAAAGACGAGAAGCGCGATCCATACCCAGGCGCTGACCGCCGCTTGCGCGACCAGCGGCAGGAAGATCCGCCGGAGCGTGCCGCCGACGCCGAGCCCAGCGACATAGGCCGCGTCTTCGAGCTCGTTGCCGATCTGCACCACGGCGACGCTCATTGCGCGCACGGCGAAGGTGAGATAGGTCATCACATAGACGATCGCGATGATCCACACCGTGCCGGCGAGCTGCACGAACGGGCCGATCACGAAAAGCGCCAGGGTTTGCATGGCAACGGCGAAGACGATCGCCGGCACCGCATGCGGCAAAAACAATACGACATCGATCGCCTCGCGCAGGCGTGCGCGCGAACGCACCACCACCCAGGAGACGACAAGGCCGAGGATCACGGCGCAAACCGGTACGCCGATCATCAGCATGAGCGTGTGTTGCAAGCCGCGCCATGCCATGGCCCAAGGCGCGTTCTCGAAATTGGCGAAGCTCAGCCCTTGCAGCGCCGCCAGCGAGGGCGGCCGGAAATAGCGCGAGAACGCGACCCAAAGCACGAGCAGCAGCGGCAGCACGAAACTCAGCAGGAAATAGCCGGTGAAGCCGGCATAGATCCAGAAACGCGCGCGGCCGAGAGGATGCGGCGCGAGGCGATAGCCCCTGCCCGTCACGACTTGATAGGCGCGGCCGCGGCGGATCGCCTTGAGATAGACCGCCGTCAAAGCGAAAGCGACAACCATCACCAGCAGCGACAGCGCCGCGGGCGGTCCGTATTGCGGCACGCCGGCCTGCGGATTGAGTAATTGATAGACGTAGCTGCTGAAGGTGAATTGGCGATAGGTCATGCCGATGATCGCCGGCACGTCGAAACTCGCCACCGCGACCATGAAGCAGAAAATCGCCGCGGCGGTGAGGGCCGGCAGCACCAGCGGCAGCTCGATCTTGCAGGCGCGCTGCCACGCGCCGACGCCGGAGATTTCCGCCGCCTCGATCAGCTCGCCGGCCACGGCGCGCAACGGCGGTCCGACGAGCACGAAAGCGAGCGGCACCAGCAGCAGACCCTGCACCCAGCCCATGCCGAACGGATTGGCGATAGTGACGGCGTTCTGGTCGATGCCGAAGCCGTCGTGCAACCAGCGGCCGATAACGCCGATGCGCGGACCGAGGAGGAAAAGCCAGCCCATCGCCGGAAAGAAGCCGGGCACCAGCAGCAGCACGGTCATTGCCGCGTAGGTCGTCTGCTTGGCGCGGAAATCGGTACGCTCGACCACCCAGCCGACGGCGATTCCGCCGAGCATCGCGATCGCGGTCGCGACGCAAGCGAACACCAAGGTGTTCGCCATGACCTGCCAGGTCTCGGCCGAACCGAGCATCGAGGTAATGTTCGCCAGCGAATAAGGCCCGCCGGGGATCGCCGGCACGCCGGTTGTAAGGCTGAGCCAGAGCACGGTGACGAGCAGGACCAGCACCATGGCCGCGAGCGCTGCCGACAGCCAAACGAAACCGGCGCCACGCCTGTCACGGCGGCCGAACGACAGCCGCCGCGTCACTGGCAGTGACGGCTCGATGCGCGGCGTTGTGAGCGACGGGCTGGTCATCGTCCGATTGCGTGCCTCCCGGAGCGATAGATTACACGGAAGGCAGCGCCGTCCCAAAAGCACACGGCCCGGGGTGAGCCGGGCCGCTGCATTCAGCGCGCTATCGCGCGGCTATTCCGCCGCTTCGGCTTCGTATTTCTCGCGCGGGAACCACTTGTACATCTTCGGGTCGACGGTGCCGCCGTTCTTCTTCATCTCGGAGAGCCACAGCGGATGGATCCGCGGATCCTGGTCCTCGTATTCGATCTGGTCGCCGCCCAGCTTGATGCTGAGCGAGACGGCTTGCTTCTGCATGCCCTCTTCGCCGCCGCCCGAGCGCCGGCTCGCGGCCGTCAGCGGATAGCGGATGCCGCCGACATTGGTCGCGAGATAACGCGCGTTTCGGTTGCTGGTGTTGAAGTGCTGATGCAACTGGCGATCGGCCGGCGGGAAGACGACGCCGTGCTTCCAGTCGACGCGCAGCCAGTCCTTCTGGCCCTCGAACCATAGGAGCGAGAAGCCGGTGCCGACGACGCACATCACAAGCGCGCCAGGGCCGTGGCGATGCGCCTTTTTATAGGTGCCGGGCGGCATCTCCGAGATATGCGCATGCATCGAGCTGTCCGCGAGGACGAACATGATGTTCGACGAGCCGGCGCCGCGATCTTCCCAGGACTGGAGCTCGAGATTCTCGAGATCCGGAACGAAATTCGTCTCCCACATGTGGTTGCCGGGACGCACCATGGTGAGGTCGCCCTCGCCGTTATAGTACTCGTCCTTGCCTATGCGGTCGGCGAAGACCGCGGTGTTGTTGAAGATGAAATTCTCGTTGTGGAAGAGGTTCATCACCATCGGCAGGTTGGTCGTGCAGACCATTAGCGCGCGTTTCTGGCCGCTGCCGTTGAAGTGGCGATACTTCGCATTGAGCGGGATCGCGAACATGCTCCGCGGGCCCCATTCGAAGCTGCGCTTGGCGCCGTTCGGGAATTCGAGTTGCGTCGAGCCCGTGCCTTCGAGGATGTAGGTCACCTGCTCGTAGATATGATGCTGCGGCGCCGACGATCCGCCGGGCGGCAGCTCGAACTCGAACATGCTGCAAAAATCGCCGCGCCCTTTGAGATGGAGGGCCGCGCCTTTCATGCCGTAGCGCGCCCAGGGCCGCGTCTCGACCGCGAACGTATCGATCGCGTAATCCTCATGGACGAGGGCGCCATCTTTCTTGATCCATTCCTGATAAGAATCGACGCGGATTCGCGGCACTCGATCGTCTGACATGGTTTCCTCCTCCCCGGCAACCTCGAAGCGCTTCAGGAAAACAACAGCGACTTGATCACGACCGGCACGACGCCCGGCGGCGACATCAGCTCGCCGACATCGACGTAATCCAGATCCTGCAACTGCACGCCGTCGATCGAGACGAGCGGCCCCGGCAGGCCGAGCTCTTCGTGGAGCAGCCGGCCCAGAGTGCGGCCGACATCGCCGTCGATCATCAGGAACAGCGGCTCGCTGCGCGCACCCTTCGGCGCGGTCGCGGCGGTGATCGCATTGCCCGTCGCGGCGAGGCGTTCGTAGCTCGGATCGCCTTCCCACGGGAAAGCGATCGCGAAGCGCGAATCCGGCTCGAGATCGATGCCGACAAGCCCTTCGCGGATCGCCTCGGCGAGCTTTTCCGGATGTTGCTCGGCGGTCGCGCCGACATGCACGACCGGGACGCCGTGGATCGGCAGGATCGCCTTGTCGGACAGATAGATCGTCTTGCCGCTGACCTGGATGTTGAATTGCGAGGCGCCGATCACCGTCGCGCGGATGCGCTGGCCCGGATCGATCAGCGGCAGCTTGGCGCGCGTGCTGAGCTCTTTCGCCAGCGCGTTCGCCAGCGGCATGGCGATATCGCCGAACTCCTGCGGCTCGGTGGCGAAGATGTACTCCGACACGCCGCCCGAGAAAGTGAGCGCCGCCGGCTCGACGGTACGCTTCAACGGCTCGGTCAGCATCAGCTTCTGCCCGAGCGCGTCGAGCTTGGCGCCGAGGACGTAATCCGCCGCCACCGTGGCGAGCCGCTGCGCATAACGCAGGCGCGTTTCCGGATCGGCGAGCGCTTGCGGCGTCGCTTTCAACCCGAGATCTTCCGCCGTCAAATGTGCCGAGTCATCGATGCGCGTCCATTTGCCGTCATCGTCGGTTGCGATCAGGCGCCCGCCGACCGCGAAAGCCGCCGAGCTCACCGGTGTTCCCTTATCGATCAAGGTCAGCTTGGTGGTGCCGCCGCCGATATCGACATGCAGCACGACCTGGTTGCGGTCGCGCGACAGCTTGACCGCGCCCGAGCCATGCGCCGCCAAGCGGCATTCGAGGATATGGCCCGCCGTGGCGCAAACGAATTTCCCCGCCTCGTCGGCGAAGAGCTCGTCGATCGCACGCGCGTTCTTGCGCTTGATCGCCTCGCCGGTGAGGATGACAGCGCCGCTGTCGACGTCGCTGCGCGCAAATCCGCCTTCGGCATAGGATTTGTCGATGAAGCGCTTCAGCGCCTGCGCGTCGATGAGCCCATTGGGCAGGAACGGCGTCAGCATGATCGGCGAGCGCCACAGCACCTGGCGATCGACGACCATGAAGCGGCTGGATAGGCCTTCGCTTTGACGCTGCAGGATGACTTTGGCGAACAGCAGATGCGACGTGGAGCTGCCGATATCGATTCCGACGGTTTTGAGCTCGACGTGTTCCTGGCTCCAGATGAAAGCGGCAATCTCGGCACGCTGCTCTGGACTCAGCGGCGGCCCGTGCTCGTGCTCCCACTCGGTATCGTGCATATCGTCTTCGTCATCTTTCCCCATCATTTCGCATCATATGATAGGTGCCGGCGACGACTGGCACAATCGGCGCCCCCGGTTCACGGGCCGCTCGGAATGTACTTCTTGGCGAGATTCCCCGCTTCCTCCCGATTGGGAAGGTTTTCCTCGGTCTGTTCCGGTATGTAGGTCACGCCCGGCTTCGGCGCGATCTCGGGCCATGCGTAAGGGATGTCGATGCGGCGGCTGTTGCCGCCGATCTTGCCCCAATCGGTCTGCCCCGCTTTGGACAAAAGCCAGTTAATGTAAACCTTGGCTGCGTTCGGATGCGGTGCATTCGCCATGAGAGAAACCGTGCCGTAGCCGAAATCCATGGTCGGATGCGGCTGATACGCATCGAAGGCGGACACGTTCTTTCCCAGTCCTTGCTGCTGGAAGCGTGCGATCTCGTCGGGCGAGCCGCCGAGGCTGATCGGGTATTTGCCGCTGACCAGCCACTCGGCTTCCTGGCGCGGATTGGCGATGTAAACGATCTTCTGCTGGCTGTAGAGCCGCTTCAGCCAGTCTTCGCCGAAGTTAAGGAGAAAGCGCTGCGCCGCGCCGAGGCCGGGTCCGGGCAAGCGCGGATCGTCCCAGACGATCTTGCCCGCGAATTCGGGCTTTTGCAGATCGTCGTAGGTCTTGAGATCGCTGTGCGAGACCGCGTCCCAGTTGACGATCGTGGTGTCGGTCACCGTGCCTTCGAAACCGAGAATGTATTTCTTTTCCTTATCGACGAAGCCGCTATCGAGCCCGCCATACCAATCCTTGTCGTCGGTGACCTC
>DATGLO010000503.1:0-2013 GCA_035294105.1 Allostellaceae bacterium | reverse complement strand
CGCGCTTCCGCGTCCTTGCGTTTGCTGATGTCTTGGAAGGTGCCGATGCGGCGGCGCGGCTTGCCCGCCTCGTCATAGATCGTATCGGAGACGTTGTAGATCCAGCGCACCCTGCCGTCCGGCAGCACGATGCGGAACTCGATCGGATCGGTCTTCAAGCCTTCTTCGGCGGCCGCGATGAGGTTGAGGAACTTCGCGCGGTCGGCGGGATGGAAGAGGGCGACGAATTCCTCTTTCGTCGGCGGCGTTTCGCCGGGCTCGCGCCCGAAAATGCGCAATGCCTCGTCCGACCAGCGCACCTCGCCGGTGACGAGGTCGCGATCGATACTGCCGGTGTGCGCGACCTTTTGCGCGATCGCGAGGGAGCTCTCGCGGCCTTTGATTTCGGCGGCGAGCCCTTTCAGTTGTTCTTCCTGATGTTTTTGTGCCGTGACGTCGACGCTCACGGTGACGACGCCGCCGTCCGCGGTGCGCTGCTCGAT
Organism: Allostellaceae bacterium; assembly: GCA_035294105.1. Lineage (GTDB taxonomy): Bacteria > Pseudomonadota > Alphaproteobacteria > ATCC43930 > CGMCC-115725 > CAIKMD01. The sequence goes on along the minus strand of DATGLO010000503.1, from coordinate 1,531 downwards.
GATGCGCCGGCAGCGTCCGTCGGGACCGCGCAGCTCCATCTCGAGATCGCTCTGCCGGCGGCGCGCGAGATGCTGCGCGATCCAGTCGGACGCTTCGCCGTCGAAATCGACGACGTTGCCATGGGCGAAATGCGCGCGCAGGATTTCGGCGAACGGCGTTCCCGGTACCATCAGCGCTTCGGCGCCGGCGAAATGCGCGCGCGCCTCGCGGTTGCAGAACACGAGACGGTCATCGCCATCGCATAGCATGATGCCGACCGGCACATCTTGGAGCGCGCCGCTGAGGCGCAGCTCGCGATCGGCGTCGGCGCCGGCTGCGCGCGACAATTCGGGTGTTTGCCGGGCTGGGGGCATGGACTTGCTCCGCTGACGATCCCCGCGCCCATAAGCCGGCGGCTTCGGCGCTGACTGTCAGCCTCGCAACGTGAGCCAAATCCCTTACCGGATGGCTAAAGATGCGCGTTAACGATTATGAGATTTTGGCCGCGGTGCCGCCGCGCACCGATGTCTCATTTTGCAGGCCCTCGGTTACACCGAACCCTAGAGCCCGCGCCATTGGCCGATGACGCGCCCCTGAATATAGGCCTCGGCGAGCGTGCGCTCGTAGCCTTCGTATTTCGGATTGTCCGACGTGATCTTGACCCGCATCGGGTCGCTATGCGCCAGAGCCTGAACGCGCTTGACGACAAGCCCGAGCCCGTCCCACACGACGAAGATGCCGGGCGGCGTCGGCGTGCGGTCGCCGGTATCGACGAGAACGCGCTGCCCCGGCTGTAACGTCGGCTCCATGCTGTCGCCGAGCACGGTGATGAAGCGCAGCGCCTCGGCGGGCGCGCTCGAATGATAGCGCACGACCTCGCTCGGCAATTGCCATTCGGCGACGACCTTTTCGCTGTCGCTGATGAGCCCGTGGCCGGCCGAGGCGCTGACATCGAGCTCGTCGATGCGCATCATGCCGGCGGCCGCGGCGGCTTTGCCGAGCCCGCGCGCGCCATCGACGCCCGCGAGAGCGAGCAGTTCGGCGGCGTCGATGCCTTTCGCGGCGAAGATCGGCACGAGACGCTGCGTCAGCTCGAGCGGCAGGTACTGCTTGCGAAAGCGGTCTTCGTAATGCTGATAGCTCGAGCCGTTCTCCATGCCGAGCGCATGCGCGACCTCGCGGATCGAGAGGCCGGCGCGCTGCCGAAGTTGCTTGAGCTTGCGCGAGGCGGGCGAGAGGGTTTCGGCCATCGCGCCATGATAGACGCTCGACGCGTACGCCGCTATACGCTTTTTCCCTTGCGCGCTTAACGCATTTACCGTACGATATCTGCGTTCGCAACGGCCGGGCGGGAAAAGGGAGGCATCATGCATCGCCGCAATCCTCGGCTAGGTCGAGCTTTTTTCTGTGGTGAGAACATATCAGGAACTATGTCGGGCGCCAATGCCGAAAATTTTCGGCCGGAAAGGCTGGCGGAATGGGGTTGCGCCTTCATCACGCCGGCTCGCTGGCTCGCGGGCAAGCCGCCTTTTTGCGGCCGGCCGACGGCGC
>DATGLO010000502.1:0-2290 GCA_035294105.1 Allostellaceae bacterium | reverse complement strand
CTGTGCCCGCGGCAGAACGCGCAGCACCAGATTGCTCGACGCGGAGAGAAACCAGACGAGGGGCGCCGCCAGCCGCGTCAGGACGCTGAGCAAGGGCCCGAGACGCCGGGCGAGCGCTTCCGGCCGGTTGAGCGCGATGCGTTTCGGCACGAGCTCGCCGAGAATCAGCGTGAGATACGAAATCGCCGCAACGACCAAAACGAGGCTCAGCGGCCGCGCCTGCGGGCCGAGCGACGGAAACCGCTGCGCGATCGCGTCGGCAACCGTCGCGCCGCCCAACGCGCTGGTCACGACGCCGATGACGGTAACGCCGATCTGGATGGTCGAGAGAAAGCGTCCCGGATCCCGCTTCAGCTCGAGCGCCATTTTGGCGCCGGCGCCGCCCAGCTCGGCCGCGCGCTGCAGCTTCACGCGCCGCGACGACACGATCGCCATCTCGGCCAGCGCGAAAAAGCCGTTGAGGAGGATCAGTATGAAGATGACGGCAAATTCCAGCCACACCATGGCGGCCCCGCGGAGTTGTTCGTTATCTTGAATATACAAAGCCCTGGCCGGCCTGTCCGAGCGCCCGCATCCCGGCCACGCCGCCCTTGCCAGCGCGCTCGACGGCGCGCAGACTGGCGCGCGCAATAACGACAAGACCTGGGAGGCTTACGCGATGCTGTTGAAGCGCCTACTTGCCCTCGCTGCTCTCGCCGTTCCGGCGGCGGCGTGGACATCGACAGCCTCGGCCGATACGACGATCCGCCTCGGCGTCAGCAAGATCGCCAATGTCGCGCCGGTCGCCGTCGCGATCGGCAAAGGCTATTTCAAATCCGAGGGCCTCGATCCCAAGCTCACCTTCTTCGAATCGCAAGCGCCGGTCGCGGTTGCCGTGGCCTCGGGCGATCTCGATTTCGGTGACGCCGCCGAGACCGCCGCCCTCTACAACCTCGCCCAAGGCGGCCGGGCGCGAATCCTCACCAGCGGCGCCAATGAAGCGCCGACCTTTCATTCGCTCGCGATTGTCGCCTCGAACCAGGCCTATGCCGCGGGCTTGAAGACGCCGAAGGACCTGCCGGGCCATTCCTTCGCGCTGACGCAGATGGGCACGGGGCTGCAATACAATCTCGGCCAGATCGCGCAGAAGCTCGGCTTCGACATCAACACGATCAAGCTGATGCCGCTGCAGTCCAATCCCAACATCGCTTCGGCGCTGTCGGGCGGACGCGCGGACGCCGCCGTGTTCGACTCGACGAATGCCCTGCCGCTTATCGATAAAGGCGAGGTGAAGCTGATCGGGTGGACCGGCGACATCACCGGCATCACGCCGGCCTACCTGGTTTTCGCCTCGCGCGACATGGTCGACAACCACGGCGATACGGTGAAGCGCTTCATGGCCGCGATGCGCAAAGCGGACGAGGATTATTACGACGCATTCACCGACGCGCAGCGTTTGCGCAAGGACGGGCCGACGGCGAAGGAAACGCTGGCGATGATCGCGAAATTCCTCGACCAGACGCCCGAGCAGGTGGCGCTCGGCCTGCCTTATATCGATCGAGAGGGGCGCGTCGACATGGCGGCGGTGCAAAGCCAGATCGACTGGTATCGCGGCATCGGCGCCATCAAAGGCGAGATCAAGGTCGACACGGTGGTCGACACGCGCTACGCGCTGACCGCGCCCTCGACGCAAGCGTCGGCGCATTGATCGATGGAGGTTCGCGATGCGGCCGACGCGGCGGCTCGCCGGCGCCGCCGTCGCGATGCTATTCCGTTCGGCGCCGAGACGCTCGCGCGCGGAGACGCGATCGGCGTTACGCGACCGCGATGCCGTCAGCGCATTAGACTAGATCGGGACCTGGCGCGTCATCGCGATCTCGCGGCCGGTCGCGGCGGATTCGAGAATCCCGAAGCACACTTCGAGCGTCGCCAGGCCCCAGCGCCCGTCATGAAACGGCTTGCGCCTGCCGCTCAGCGCGTCGTGCATCTCCATCAGCTCGGCGGTGCGGCCGCCTTCCTTGCGCGGCACGACGATCTCGTGCCGGCCGTCCTTATCGTAGAGGTAAAGCCCGTCGGATGATTGCCGCAACGTCGCCTCCTCGCAGCTGACGACGGTAAGGCCGAAGAACGGCTGATGCGGCCGGGCGCGGCCGGCATGGGCGTTGAAGAGCTGGCCGCCGGTCGCGCCGCCATAGCGGCCGCTTTCCTTGCCGGCCTCGAGCTTGGCGTCGCGCTCGGCCTCGGGCAGCGCCATCATGCCTGAGAAAAAGCGCCGGTTCTTCCGGTTATTTTCCGGGTCGCGCATGTTCCC
>DATGLO010000501.1:0-8164 GCA_035294105.1 Allostellaceae bacterium | reverse complement strand
TTATCCATCGCGGTCATGCGCGCGCCCTGCTCCGATGCCGCATTCTCGAGGAGCGCCGTATAGATCTGCACGGCGAGATTGCGCGGCAGGAGATCGGCCAGGATATCGGCTTCGTCGGGCTCGAACTCGTATATGCCTTGTTGGGCTGCGGGCGCCGCGACTTCGGGCGGCGCGAACGGGATCAGCGCCTGGCGTGTCACGATCTGCGTCATCGCCGATTGGAAGCGGTTGTAAATGATCGAGCAGCTGTCGAACTCGCCGGATGCGAAGCGTCGCAGCAAATTCTCGGCGATATCGCGCGCATTCTCGAACGTCAGCCGCGGCCGGCCGATATCGGTGAGGCTTTCGACGATCATCCGCGCATGGTCGCGGCGCAACGCGTCGCGGCCCTTGCGGCCGATGGTGAAGAGCTTGACCGTCTTGCCGCTGGCGGTGAGCTCGCGGATCCGACGACGCGCATCGCGCAGGATCGACGCGTTGAAGCCGCCGGCGAGACCGCGGTCCGAGGTCGCCACCACCAGCAGATAGGTCTGGTCCTTGCCGGTGCCGGCGAGGAGCGGCGGCGCGTTGACCACGCCGCGCAAATTGGCGGCGAGCGAGCCGAGCACGCGCTCCATGCGCTGCGAATAGGGCCGCGCGGCTTCCGCTTGCTCTTGCGCGCGGCGCAGACGCGAGGCGGCGACCATCTTCATCGCCGACGTAATCTTTTGCGTCGAGCGCACGCTGCGGATGCGCAGCCGCAATTCCTTGAGCGTCGCCATTGCGGGCCGATCTCGTCCTTAGGCGAAGGTCTTGGCGAAACCGTCGAGGAAGCCGGTCAGCTCTTTCTCGGTATCCGCCGCCAGCTCGCGCTTCTCGCGGATTGTCTTCAAAATGTCGGGTTTCTTGGCCTTGAGCTCGTTGAGCATCGCGGCTTCGAACCGTGTCACCGCCGAGGTCTCGACCTTGTCGAGATAGCCGCGCGTGCCGGCGAAGATCGACACCACCTGCTCTTCGACCGGCATCGGACTGAATTGCGGCTGCTTCAAAAGCTCGGTCAGCCGCGCGCCGCGCGCCAAGAGGCGCTGCGTTGCCGGATCGAGGTCCGAGGCGAATTGCGCGAAGGCCGCCATCTCGCGGTATTGCGCCAACTCCAATTTGATGCGGCCGGCAACCTGCTTCATCGCCTTGATCTGCGCCGAGGAGCCGACGCGGCTCACCGACAAGCCGACGTTAATCGCCGGACGGATACCGCGATAGAACAACTCGGTCTCGAGGAAGATCTGGCCGTCGGTGATCGAGATCACGTTGGTCGGAATATAGGCCGACACGTCGCCCGCCTGCGTCTCGATGATCGGTAGCGCCGTCAGCGAGCCTGCGCCGTGCTGATCGTTCATCTTCGCCGCGCGCTCAAGCAGGCGGGAATGGAGATAGAAGACGTCGCCGGGATAGGCTTCGCGCCCCGGCGGGCGGCGCAGCAGCAGCGACATCTGGCGATAAGCGACCGCCTGTTTCGAGAGATCGTCATAAACGATGACGGCGTGCATGCCATTGTCGCGGAAGAATTCGCCCATCGCGCAACCGGCATAGGGCGCGAGGAATTGCAGCGGCGCCGGCTCGGACGCGGTCGCGGCAACGACGATCGAATAATCGAGCGCGCCGTAATCCTGCAAGGTCTTGACGATTTGCGCGACCGTCGAGCGCTTCTGGCCGACGGCGACGTAGACGCAATAGAGCTTCTTCGACTCGTCGCCCGCTTCGTTGATCGCCTTCTGATTGAGAAAGGCATCGATCGCCACGGCGGTCTTGCCGGTCTGGCGGTCGCCGATGATCAGCTCGCGCTGGCCGCGGCCGACCGGCACCAGCGCGTCGATCGCCTTGAGGCCCGTCTGAACCGGCTCGTGCACCGACTTGCGCGGAATGATGCCCGGCGCCTTCACCTCGACGCGCGTACGCGTCACATCCTTCAGCGGCCCCTTGCCGTCGATCGGATTGCCGAGGGCGTCGACGACGCGGCCGAGCAAGCCTTTGCCGACCGGCACGTCGACGATCGCGCCGGTGCGCTTCACCGTCGCGCCTTCGACGATGCCGCTGTCGTCGCCGAAGATCACGACGCCGACATTGTCGCTCTCGAGGTTGAGCGCCATGCCTTTGACGCCGTTAGGGAACTCGACCAACTCGCCGGCCTGGACCTTGTCGAGGCCATAGACGCGGGCGATGCCGTCGCCGACCGACAGGACCTGTCCGACCTCGGCGATATCCGCTTCGGTGCCGAAACCGGCGATCTGCTGCTTGAGGATGGCGGAAATTTCCGCCGCACGAATTTCCATCTTACCGGACCCCCTTCATGGCGAGCTGCAAGCGTTGCAGCTTGCTGCTGAGCGACGCATCGACCATACGCGAGCCCAGCTTCACGATCAGGCCGCCGAGCAAGCTCGGATCGACCCGGGTTTCAATTGCGACCTTGCCGCCGACGGCACGCCGCAGCCGCTCGTCGAGCGATTGCCGCTGCGCGTCGCTCAAGGGCTGCGCCGAGACGACATGCGCCGTCACCTCGCCGCGGCGCGCGGCGAGCTCGGCAAGGAATGCTTCGATCACCTCGGGCAGCACGAAGAGCCGGCGGTTCCTCGCCATCAGGCCGAGGATATTCTTGACCAGCGGCTGGAAGCCCGCGCGCTCGGCGAGCGCCGCCACGGCCTTGCCCTGCTCGCTGCGGCTCAGCACCGGGCTGCGAATGAGGCGGCGCAGGTCGGCGCTTTCATCGACGAGGCCGCGCAGCGCTCGCAAATCGCCCGCTACCGCATCGAGCGATTTTTGCTCGTCGGCCAATTCATAAAGCGCGGTCGCGTAGCGCTCGCCCAGACCGGTTGCGCCTGCGGTATCGGATGCCACGGTGAGAGAGCCCTCGTTTGCTCCAGGACGAAAGCGGATTGCGCCGGAAGTGCCTGAAATGACGCGCTTTCCGGCGAGAACCCAGGGTTCGATCCCCGCATGGAAACCCGCCCGGAAAGCGGCCGGTTTTTAACACGGGAGTTGCAGCGGCGCAACCCGGCCGGCCGCTTGCGAGCGAGGCTGCGACAAAGGGGATTGTCGGGCTGCAGGGGACGCGCGACAATGCCGCTGATCTCGAAACGCTCCTAAACCCCGAGGTGCAGCATGGCCCGTCCGAAGATCCGTCACCTGGCAATTCTTGCGCGCAATCCCAAGAGGATGGCCGATTACTACACCAAGGTGTTCGACATGGAGGTCATCCATAAGAACCCCGCGGGCAACGCGTTCTTCCTCTCGGACGGCTACATCACCCTCGCCGTGCTGCCGCACAAGCTCGAGAACGACGGCTCGCTCGGCCTCAACCACTTCGGCTTCCAGATCGACAGCACGGCCGAGATCATGAAGAAGATCGCGGCCTTCGATCCGGAGATCGAAGAGCCGAAGAAGCGCCCCGCCGACCGGCCCTATGCCGAATTCCGCGGCTGCGACACCGAAGGCAATGGCTTCGACCTCAGCGAGCACGGCTTCGAACGCGCCGAGACCAATGCCGAGCGCGACGCCAAGAAGGCCGCGGCTCCGGCCAAGGAAAAAGCGCTCGTCTGATCTTCGAACCTACGCCCCCACCTGCCTCGCTTCGCTCGGCACCCTCCCCGCCGGGGAGAGGGCGGGATTCGACACGAAGCGGCGGGAGGGTGAGCGGGTATTGTGCCGATTAGAGAAAGCTATACGGGTCGATATCGACCTGCAGCCGCACACTGCCCGGGACCTTCACCCGGGAGAGCCATTGCCGCAGCACCGCTTGCAGATTCACGTCGCGCCGCGCCTTGACGAGGAAGCGGCGGCGATGACGGCCGCGCAGTAGCCGCAGCGGCGCTGGCGCCGGCCCCAAGGTCTCGACACCCGGCAGATGCGGCGCGGCGCGCGCCAAAGCGCGGCCGGTGAAATCCGCCGATTCGTCATCGGGCGCGGAGATGATCACCGCCGCGAGCCGGCCGAAAGGCGGCATGCCATGCGCCCGGCGGCTGTCGGCTTCGAGGGCGAAGAAGCGATCGCGGTCGTCGGCCAAGAGCGCGCCCATCACGCCGTGATCCGGCATCCAGGTCTGGATATAGACGACACCCGGGCGGTCGGCGCGGCCGGCACGGCCGGAGACCTGATGCAAAAGCTGAAACGTCCGCTCCGCGGCGCGCAGATCGCCGCCTTCGAGGCCGAGATCGGCATCGACGACGCCGACGAGGGTCAAGAGCGGAAAATGGTGGCCCTTCGCCACCACCTGGGTGCCGATGATCACGTCGATCTCATGCGCTTCGACCGCGCGGATGAGCTCTTCGGCGGCGTGCGGGCCGGTGAGCGTGTCGGACGCCATCACGCCGAGGCGCGCTTTCGGGAAACGGAACGCGACCTCTTCGGAGAGCCGTTCGATCCCGGGCCCGCAGGGCACGAAACTATGTGCCTCGCCGCAATTCGGGCAAAGCGCCGGCAGCGGCTCGGCATGACCGCAATGATGGCATTGCAGCTGGCCGCGCAGGCGATGCTCGACCAGCCAAGCGGTGCAATTGGGGCATTCGAGGCGGTGGCCGCAAGCACGGCAGAGGGTCAGCGGCGCGTAGCCGCGGCGATTGAGGAAGAGCATCGCCTGCTCGCCATTGTCGAGCGTCTCGGCCAGCGCCTTGACCAGCGGCGGCGAGAGAAAGCGCTGCCGCTCGGGCAGGTTGCGGCGCATATCGACGACGCGAATCTCGGGCAGCTGCGCCGCGCCGAAACGCGAAGGCAGATGCAGGCGGCGATAGCGCCCCTGCTCGACATTGACGAGCGTCTCAAGCGACGGCGTCGCCGAAACCAGGATTACCGGACGTTTGGCGAGCGAGCCGCGCACCACCGCCATGTCGCGCGCGTGATAGATGACGCCGTCTTCCTGTTTGTAAGACCCATCCTGCTCTTCGTCGACGACAATGAGGCCGAGATCGGGGAACGGCAGGAACAGCGCCGAGCGCGCGCCGACCACGACCGGCGCCTTGCCCTCCGCGACTTCGCGCCAGGTGTCGCGGCGCTGCGAATGCCGCAACTCCGAATGCCACAATGCCGGCGGCGCGCCGAACCGCGCCTCGAAGCGCTCGAGCCATTGCGCCGAGAGGGCGATTTCGGGCAGCAACACCAGCGCCTGCTTGCCGCGCGCGAGACAGGCGGCGATCGCGGCAAAATAAACCTCGGTCTTGCCTGAGCCGGTGACGCCGTCGAGCAACGTCACGGAAAAGCCATCCTGCGCGACCAGCCTTTCGAGTTCCTGCGCCGAGCCCTGCTGTGCGGCCGAAAGCGCGGGGCCGGGGCGGCGGAAATCGGGCGCTGGCGGCATCAGACGCCGTGGCAGGTCGATGGCGCGCAACAGACCCGCCGAGACCAGGCCTTTCACCACGCCGGCACTGCAAACCGCGCGCTCAGCGAGATCGCTCGCCGTGCCGGCGCCGTCGGCCGCCGCTTCGAGCACGCGGCGGCGCGGCTTGGTGAGCGACGCATCGCTCCCTGCGAGCGCCGCGCGTCCCGCCTCCGTCAGCGCATAGCCCGCGAGCGCGCGCATCGGCTCAAGGGCATCCGGCACGCTCATCGCCATCCGCAGCACCGCGCCGGTCGGCGAGAGCGTATAATTCGCCACCCAATCGACGAAGCGGCGCAATTCCTCGGGCAGCGGCGGCGCCGGCAGCAGCTCTTCGATCGGCTTCAACTTAGCCTGTTCGACATCGCCCAGCGCGTCGCCCCACACTACACCGGCGAGTTGCCGCTTGCCGAGCGGCACCGCAACAAAATCGCCCGGCGTCACGTTTAATTCGTGGGGAACGCGGTAATCATACGCACCCGCCAAGGGCAGCGGCAGCAACACGCTGACGCGGCGTTCCGTGTCCTCGGCGGAACTGGCGCGGCGGTCGGGCATGGGTTAGACTTTTAGTGTGAAAGCCTGCGACGCGCTACGGAAAGCAGGAAAGGTCTTGGGATGAAGTTCTTCCTCGATACGGCAGACATCAGCGAAATTCGCGATCTCGCCGCCACCGGTCTCGTCGACGGCGTGACCACCAACCCCTCGCTGATCGCAAAATCGGGACGCAAATTCATCGACGCCGTGCGCGAGATTTGCGGCGTGGTGCCGGGACCGGTCAGCGCCGAGGTCACAGCGACCGACGGGGCGACGATGCTCGCCGAAGGCCGCAAGCTGGCGAAGATCGCCAAGAATATCGCGGTGAAAGTGCCGTTGACGCAAGACGGGCTCAAAACCTGCCGCGTCTTGCGCGAGGAAGGCGCCATGGTCAACGTGACCTTGTGCTTCTCGGCGGCGCAGGCGCTGCTCGCGGCGAAAGCCGGGGCGACCTTCATTTCGCCCTTCGTCGGCCGGCTCGACGATGTCGGCCAGACCGGCATGGAGCTCATTCGCGAGATCGTCACGATTTATCGCAATTATCCGGGTATCAAGACCGAGGTGCTGGTGGCATCGATTCGCAGTCCGTTGCATGTGACCGAGGCGGCGAAGCTCGGCGCCCATGTCGGCACCATGCCGCCCGCCATCTTGCGTCAGATGTTCCAGCATCCATTGACGGACAAGGGCTTGGCGGCCTTCCTTGCGGATTGGAAGAAGACCGGCCAGAGCATCCTCGGCGACGACGAGAAAGCGGCCGCCGAGTAGCATGAGATAGGATCGGCTGATGGATCTGCCGAAGGACAAATCCGCGCTACCCTCGCTCCCGGCGCCGCAACCGCCCCCGGCCTCCTTGGGCGCGGGCCCTTCCGCGAGCGATGTCGCTGCCTTCCTCAAGCGCCATCCCGATTTCCTGATCGAGCATCCCGATCTGCTGGGCGTGCTGACGCCACCGAAGCTCGATCGCGGCGAGCGCGTGATCGACATGCAGCACTTCATGGTGCAGCACCAGCGCAACGAGATCGCGCGGCTGAAGACTCAGAACAAGAGCCTTGTCGGGGCGACGCGCGCCAATCTCATGGGCCAGGCCCGCGTCCATGCGGCGGTGCTGGCGATCATCGGCGCGCAGAGCTTCGAGCAGCTTATCCAGATCGTCATCACCGATCTCGCCGGACTGCTCGACGCGGATGTCGTCACCATCGCCGTCGAGCGCCAGGGCGGCCAGCGCGCCAAGCTGCCCCATCACGGCATCGAGATTTTGGACCCGGGCACCGTCGCCGATGTGCTGGGTCCCGAAAAAGACGTCGTGTTCCATACGGATACCCAAGGCGATCCGCGGCTCTTCGGCGCCGGTGCCGGCCTTGTGCGCTCGGCAGCGCTGGTGCGGCTGCCGGTCGGCCGCTCCGCGCCTGCCGGGATGCTCTGCGTCGGCACGCGCAAACCCGGCAAGTTCCAAACGGGGCATCAGAGCACCGAACTCTTGTCTTTCCTCGCGCGCGCGCTCGGCATCACCATCGCTGCATGGCTCGATCTGCCGGCGTAAAGCCGAAGCCCGCCGACGTTACGCGTTTTGCCGCGAAGCCCGATCTTTTGGGCGCCATTGCCGAATGGCAGAGCTGGCTCAAGACCGAGCGCCGCGCGTCGCCGCACACCGTCGCCGCGTATGGCAGCGACCTCGCCCAGTTCCTCGATTTCCTCAGCGAGCATCGCGGCGGCGTGGCAGGCCTCGCGGAACTCGGCGCGCTCGCGCCCGCCGATTTTCGCGCCTTTCTCGCCTCGCGCGCGTTTGCCTCGATCAAGCATAGCTCTTCGGCGCGCGCGCTGTCGGTCCTGCGCGGCTTTTTCCGCTTCCTCGATCGCCGCGGCTTCGCCAAGAACGCGGCGCTCGCCGCGATCCGCACGCCGAAGCTGCCGAAATCCTTGCCGAAGGCGCTGACGGTCGAGGAAGCGGAGGCAACGCTCGATCTCGTACCGACGCTCGCCCGCCAAGGCTGGCAAGGCAAGCGCAGCCTCGCGATCCTGATGCTGCTTTACGGCGCGGGGCTGCGCATCGGCGAGGCGCTGTCGCTCACGCGCGGCGAGGCACCGCTGAAGCCGGGCGCGATCACCATCACCGGCAAGGGCAACAAGCAACGCATGGTGCCGATCCTGCCGGCCGTCGCCGCGGCTGTCGGCGACTATCTCGCCGCCTGTCCTTACGAGGCAAAGCGCGATGCGCCGCTCTTCATCGGGGCGCGCGGCAAGGCGCTGGGCGCGCGGCAGGTGCAGGGCGAGATGGCGAAGCTGCGGCTG
>DATGLO010000500.1:0-4469 GCA_035294105.1 Allostellaceae bacterium | reverse complement strand
CGCAGATGATCGGCGAATCGACATAACGATAGCCGAGCTCGGCGCCGATCATGTCGTTGCTCTTGCGATGCTCGATATCGGCGACGCGCGAAAACTCGGCGCGCAGCGCTGCGCCTTGGGGCGTGTCGTCGCGCAGATAGGGCTTCCACATACCGCGCCAGATGCGGCGGCCCAAGGTCGCATGGCGCGACGCGCCGACATTGCGCTCGCCGACTTGGCGCCGCTCGATCTCGTAAGAGCGCAGGAGGTTCGGCCCGCCCCAGCCTTGCAACGTCGCGGCGAGCTTCCACGACAGATCGATCGCGTCGCCGACGCCGCCATTCATGCCGAGACCGCCGGTCGGGATGACGAGATGCACGGCGTCGCCGGCCAGGAATACGCGGCCGTCGGCGAAGCGCTCCGCCAGCAATAGATTCTGCCGCCACGGGTTGCAGGTGATCATCTCGTACTTGACCGGCACGCCGACGATCTGCTGGAAGAGCGTCTTCATATCCTCGTCGCGCTGGACGACGGCATGGAGAGTCCAGTGCTTGGTCGAATCCTGCATGATGAGAAAGGAATTGTGAGCGTCGGCGACGTGATAGTGGCGGCCATGGCCCGGCCCGCCCGGGACGAGCGGCAAGCGGTCGTAAAGCTCGTCGCAGCGATAAAGCGCCTGGCGCAGCTCCTGTAAATTCGCTTCGCCCTTGAGCTTGATGCCGAGCTGCTTCCTGACCGTGCTGCCGCCGCCGTCGCACCCGACCAGATACTGAACGCGGATGGTCTCGGTCTTGCCGTCGCCGCGCACGGTCGCGGTGACGCCGCTCGCATCCTGCACGAAGGACAAGAGCTCGCAGCCGAAGCGGATCGAAAGATTGGGATCCTCCTCGGCGACTTTTTTGAGGAGCGGCTCGAGCGTGTATTGCGAGATGAGCTGATAAGGCTCGAGCGGGAGGGTGCCGTCGTTCACCGCCGCAATCTCGGCGCGCGCCTCGTTGACCGAAGGATAATGATGCGCCACCAGCGGCTTCTCGATGAGCGATAGGACGATGAAGACGTCCATCGGCACGTCGGGATCGAGGCCTGCCGCGCGCACCCGGTCGACGATGCCGAGCCGGCGATAGATTTCCATCGTGCGCGCGTTGCAGCGTTCCATTTTGGGGAGGAATGCCGGCGCCGCTTTTTGCTCGACCAGCATCGCATGGATGCCGCGCTTGCCGAGATCGATTGCGAGGGTCAGCCCGACCGGTCCGCCGCCGACGATAAGTACCTGTGGATCGCTCACCAAAAGCCTCTCTATGATGGGCTTATCTTAGCAAATGGGGGCGGATGAGCGATGGCGCGGCATATCCCGGGACCGCTTTATTTCGAGCAGCAAGGCCGCACCGGCCTGCCGATGGTGTTCCTCCATTCGACGCCCGACGACAACCGGCTGTGGCTGCACCAGACCGCGCATTTCTCGAACTGGTATCGCACCATCGTCGTCGATCTCGCCGGCTATGGCCGCTCGCCGGCGCCGCAGGAAGGCGTCAGCATGGCCGATCAGGCCGCGGCGGTGTGGGAGCTGGTCGATACAATTTCGGACGGGCCGGTAATCGTCCAGGGCAATTCCATGGGCTCGGAAGTCGCGATGCATATGGCGGATCAGCGACCCGAGCGCATGCCGTGCATGATCCTGTCGGGCTGCGGCTACCTGCCCGATATCCGCGCGATTCAGTTGAAGGGCAAGGAGGAATATCGCCAGCAAGGCATCGCGCGGCGGCGCGGCGCGGTGCTGTTCCATTTCCATCAAAACCTGCGCGGCGCGCCGCTCGTCCAATACTACGCCGACATGGTCTGCTCGCTTAGCAATGCCGGCACGCTCGAATCGATTATCCAGATGAACCAGGCCCTGGCCGATGCCAGCCCCGATCTCTACCCGCGGCTCAAAGTGCCGACCCTCATCATCATCGGCGGCGACGATTTCACGCTCGAGGGCGCGAGGAAGCTGCATGGCTTGATCAAAGGCTCGGAGCTCGTCGTCATGCCGGGCGCCGGCCATGCCAATTGTTTCGAGCAGCCTTGGGAATACGACCGGCTCGCGATCGAATACTTAAAGAAAAAAGGTTTGTTCCCGGGCTGAAGCGCCACCGTCATTGCAAGCGTCCTCGACAAGCTCGGGGTGAGGGCGAAGCAGTCCAGGGTTTTAGGAAGTCTGGATTGCGTTGCCGCGCGTCGCGCTTCTCGCAATGACCGTTTCTATTTGCCGCTGCGTATGGCGGATAGCTCCTCGCGGAAGGCGGCGAGCACCTTCGCGCCGTCGGGCGTCGATTTCACCCATTCATCGGTCACCGGCGCGACGGCCGCTTTCCAGCGCGCTTCCTCGGCGGGGTCGAGCTGCGCGATGGTCTGGCCCGGCATTGCCTTCGTCTGATCGCGGCCGACCGCTTGCATCGTATCGTCGGCGGCAATCAGCCGTTTGACGAAAGGCACCCCTGAATTCTCATCGATGGCGGCTTTGCCGGCGGGTGGCAGCTTGGCATAGACCTCGTTATTGATCGCGACATAGCCGGTGTTGAAACCGAGCGGCACTTCGAGGTGGAAGTTCGTCACCTCGTCCAAGTGGAAGGTCGGCACGCTCGGCCAGCCTTGCGGCACCGCATCGACCAGGCCGCGCTGCAGGCTGGCATAAAGATCGCCGGGCTGCAGCGAGATCGGGGCCGCGCCGAGCAGCGGCATCATCTGGCTGAGAACGCGGCCTTCGACGCTGATTTTCATGCCTTTCATATCGGCGAGATTGTGGATCGGCTTCTTCGAATGGATGACGAGGCCGGGGAAGACGATGAAGGCGAGGGGATGGAACTTGGTGAACTCGCCGCTGATGACGCCTTTTTGATACAGCGCCCACAGCGCCAGCGCATCCTCGCGATGGTCCTTCGCCTCGAAGGGCAAGGTCCCGACATTGGTCTTGGGAAAAACCGACGACACGGGCCCGAACACGGCGAAGCCGATATCGACGACGTCGCTCGTGACGCGATCGTACATGTTCGAGTTGTCGGCGATGACGCCGCCGGGGAAGAGCTTTATATCGAGCGTGCCGCTCGATGCCTTGTTGACCGCATCGGTCCAGCCTTGCATCGCCTGGAAGAGCGCATTGTTCGGCGCGGAAGGATAAGCAAATTTGAGCGGCACCGGATCGGCCAAAGCCGGCGCGGCGGCGAGCAAAACCGCAAGGCAAAAGCTGGCAAGCGCCGTTTTCATGATGTTTCCCCTCGAAGAAATGGTTACGACGCGCGGGCTTGCCGGATCGCGCGCCACACGCGTTCGGGCGTCAGCGGCATCTCGATATGCTTGATGCCGAGCGGCGCGAGCGCATCGAGCGCGGCGTTCATCACCGCCGGCAGCGCGCCGACCGTCCCGGCCTCGCCGGCGCCCTTGGCGCCGAGCGGGTTGATCTTGGTCGGCACGGTGTGCTCGTCGACCTCGATCGCACAGAGATCGTCGGCGCGCGGCATGCCGTAATCCATGAACGAGCCCGTGAGGAGCTGGCCCGATTTCGGGTCGTAAACGATCTGCTCCGAGATCGCCTGGCCGACGCCTTGCGCGACGCCGCCATGTACCTGGCCCTGAAGGGTGAGCTCGTTGATGACGGTGCCGACGTCGTCGACCGCAAGATAGCGCTGGATTTGGATCTTGCCGGTATCCTCGTCGATTTCGAGCTCGCAGATATGCGTGCCGTAAGGGAAGGTCTGCGCCGTCGGCTCGAAGACCGCGGTCTCGAAAAGGCCGGGCTCCATGCCTTTGGGAATGCGGCCCGGCGTGAAGGCGGCGCGCGCGATTTCCTTGATCGGCATCCGCTTGTCCGTCCCGGCGACGGCGAAGGTGCCTTTCGAAAATTCGATATCGGCTTCGGCGGCCTCGAAGATATGCGCGGCGATCTTCTTGCCCTTGGCGATGATCTTTTCCGCCGCCAGAACCGCGGCCGAGCCGCCGATCACCGCGGCGCGCGAGCCGAAGGTGCCGACGCCCCACACGACCTTGTCGGTATCGCCTTGGATAAAGTTGATCTCGCTCGTGTCGATGCCGAGCTTGTCCGAGAGGATGATCTTATACATCGTCTCGTGACTCTGGCCTTGTGCCGTCGTGCCCGTGACGAAAGTGACCGAGCCGGTCGCATCGAAGCGGATCTCGGCGGTCTCGCCGCCCGGCGGCGCCGCGGCGCGCTCGATGGCGTTGATGACGCCGAGGCCGCGCAGCTTGCCGCGCTGCTTTGCTTCGGCGCGGCGCGCTTCGAAGCCTTTCACATCGGCGTGGTGCAGGGCCTTGTCCATGCAGGCTTCGAACTCGCCGCAATCATAAGTGTAGACGAGTCCGGTCTTGAACGGCATTGCGCTCGGCGGGATCAAGTTGCGGCGGCGCAGCTCGATGCGGTCGATGCCCAGCTCGCGCGCCGCGCGATCGATGATTCCCTCGATGACATAGCAGGCCTCGGGCCGGCCGGCGCCGCGATA
>DATGLO010000499.1:0-2036 GCA_035294105.1 Allostellaceae bacterium | reverse complement strand
CGTCGTCGCCTTTTTCGACGACGTAGTAATTCACATAGTCCTCGGCCTCTTTGCGCGTGTCGCGCTGCGTCACCGGCGCGCCGATCCATATCTGGATGTCCCGGCCGTACTCCTCGCGGGCGAGGCGGCGATAGCTCTCGATATGCGCCTTGGTCTTCTCGAGATCGCTGGGATCGATATGGATGAACGCCATATCGGCATATTTCGCCGCGAAATGCTGGCCCTTGCCCGAAGCGCCCGCGTTCATCAGCGGCGGGAACGGCTTCTGGATCGGCTTCGGCATCGAGAAGCCTTTGTTGATCCTGAGGAACTTGCCTTCGTAATCGAACTCGTCGTCGCGCGTCCACAGCAGCTTGACGATCTCGATCCACTCGGCCGCGTATTCGTAGCGCATGTCGTGTTCCATCATCGGCGCGCCGAACATTTCGAGCTCGGGCCGAAACCAGCCGCAGACGATGTTCAAGGCAAAGCGCCCGTTGCTGATGTGATCGACCGTTGTCGCCTGCTTTGCCGCCATTACCGGATGGACGGTCGGCACATGCGAGGTGGTGAGAACGCCGATGCGCTTCGTCGCCTGGCTGAGACCGGCCGCCCAGGTATAGGTCTCGAAATTGGTGCCGTTGAAATTCGACTTGCCGCCGAAGCCTTTCCAGCGCGCGACCGGCACCATCGCCTCATAGCCGTGGCGGTCGGCGAGCTCGGCGATGCTCAAGGCGTTGGGCCAGTTGAGCTCGTAGGCTTCCTCGGCCGTGGTGATGGCGCAGCCGTTGCTGACATTGGTGGCGAAGATGCCGAGCTTCAGCTTGTTGGCGCTGAAGAGCGGGTTGGTGCCGCTGCGCGGATCGTCTGAAGCTGCGCTCATCCCGTCCTCCGCCTCTGGCGAGGCCGCGCTTAGCCGCCGGCGACGCCCGCAGCGAGCCACAAGGTAATGGCGGGAAACACCAGGAGCAGCACCAGCTTGACCAGATCGGCAATGACGAAGGGGAAGACGCCTTTGTAGACGGTCCAGATCGAAACATCGGGCTGGATGCTCTTCAAGACGAAAACGTTGAGGCCCAAGGGCGGATGGATGAGGCCGGTCTCGACGACGCAGATATTGATGATGCCCCACCACAGGATGTCGTAGCCGAGATGGAGGACGAGCGGCGTGACGATCGGCACGGTGATGACCATCACCGCAAAGGACTCCATCACCGAGCCCAAGAGCAGATAGACGACGAGTATCAGCGCCATGATCTCGATCGGCGCCCAACTGAGATGCTCCATCGCCGCGGTGGCGGATTCGGTCAAAGCACTGACGCCGACGAAGAAGGAGAAAATCTGCGCGCCGAAAATGAGGCCGTAGATCATCGCCGTGGTCGCCGTGGTCGAGGCCATGACGTGCCAGAAGGCCTTGCCCTTGAGCTTGCCGCGGAAGAGCGCGCAGAGGAACGATTCGAAGGCGCCGACCGCGGCCGCCTCGGTCGCGGTGAAGACGCCGAAATAAATGCCGCCGAGGACGCTGCCGAAGAGCAAGGCGGCGGGCCCGCAACGCGACAGCGCCTGCCAGAGCCGGCCGCGCTCCGTGTCGGTATTGAGCGGCGCCGATTGCGGCGAGACGCGGACATAGATCGCGATGGTGATGAGATAGAGGGCGGTCGCGAGCAGGCCGGGGCCGATCGCCGCGACGAAGAGCTGGCCGACCGAGGCTTCGGACAAGAGCGCGAAAAGGATCAGCGGCCCCGACGCCGGCGGCAGCAGCGCGCCGAGCGTCCCGCCGGCGGCGCAGACGCCGGTCGAGAAGGCGGGCGAATAGCCGCGCGATTGCATCTCGGGCAGCGCCACCTTGCCGATCGTGACCGTGGTTGAGATCGAGTGGCCGGTAAGCGCGCCGAAGCCGGCGCAGCCGGCGATCGTCGTCAGCGCCAAGCCGCCGCGCAGCCGGCCGAGCAGCACATGGGCGAGGCGATAGACGTCTTCCGAGATGTCGGCGACCGCGGCGAAGCTGCCCATCATCAGGAAGAGCGGCAGGGTCGCGAGCTGGCTGTTGCCGAGAA
>DATGLO010000498.1:0-4538 GCA_035294105.1 Allostellaceae bacterium | reverse complement strand
GTACTTTGTTCTCGTCCTCGTCAATCATCTCCTGGTCATCGGGACTAAGGTCGTCGTTCTGCGGGCCCTGCTCGACTATATGATGGTCTTGAAATCCCGCTTGCGGCGCCTTTTTTGCTTCATCGATCAAGCTTTGAAGATCGTACGGCGCTCCCTGCCAGAAATCGACTTCGGCAACGATATTGGGAACTTAGTCTTTCATCCAGCTGGTGGTGTCCACCACTCGTCCGACGCCATCGAGAAATTGGTGCCAGTCGTTATCGAGCGCATTCTCGATTGTGTCGACCACATCCTGCCCGGTATGAAAGGGAACGCTGCGACCCTTCGGCTGCTGGGCAGGTAATGTAAATGGTTGATCGGGAGGCGGCGGTTTCTGGTCGTCGCTTTGGTTACCGTTTGCAGTAGGTGACTCCGGTTTTTCGGGCGCTGAATTTGCATCGTTAGAAGGGGGCGATCGGGATTCGCTTTGACCGGCTTCTTCGGGTGTGGGTGATTCGCTGGGTGGTTTCTTCGCTCGCTGCAACCAGCGCGCAATGGCCATCCCCAGCGTGATGATCTTCTTCGGATCGAGCGCCACGGGAACGATGGGGCTGCTCGCTGCCCCATTCCCATCTGTCGGTGCAAATTGCCCGCCGCGACCACCGGGACCATAGTGATTTGGATTGAAACGCTCGAGCTTCTCGCTCGTGGGTGCTGATGCCGCGCTCTGGGTCAGCGGGACCAAGCCTTGCGCGGTCTGGATCTTCGGCTGCTCGCCGCCGGCGACCGGCGGCAGGCCGAGCTCGGCGCGCACTTCGTTGATGCTCTTGATGCCGGTCTTGACGTAATCGGTCGCGATGGTCGCCGTCGCCGCGGGATCGGCGTCGGCATCCGCGTCCCAGGCGAATTCGAGATCGGACGCGCCTAACTCTTCCGCGATGACGCGATCGATCAGATGCTTCACCCAATTCTGCAGCGGCGCGAGGCCTTCGCTGAGCGCCACATCCTGCGCGTTCTCGGCGGTGGCGCGGTTGACCTGCGCCGTGAAGGCCGTCGGCGGCAGCGAGAAGGCGTAGCACACGACCCGCGCCAGCCATTCGTCGAACGCGTCTTTCATGGCGGGCTCGCGCACCGGCACGAAGGTCTTGGCGACGCCGCCCGGAACGAACTTCGCGTGCCGCCGCTCGGCCGTGTCGCCGGCGTTGAGCGAATCCCAATAGGCTTGGAATTGCCTGATCTGATCGGGATTCCAGTTCTCGGGCACGCCGATCAGCGCCTCGGGCACGTTGCCTTCGGTGTAATATTGCAGCTGATAAATCTGCCGGCGCAGCGCGATGTTGACGCTCATCTGCACCTGCTCGACCGGCGAGAAGCCGTAGGCCTTGTGAATGCGCGGATTGCGCGGCGCGTAGATCAGCTCGTCGGCCGTGTAATCGACCGCGGGCAGGCCTTTCAAAATCTGCTGATAGGCGGGCGCGGGCGGCGCCGGCGTGCGGCCCCAATCGTCGATCAGGCGCTTGATGGTCGCGCCGTCGATCGGCTCGAGCGCGTAAAGCGCGCCGCCGCGCGTGCGCTGCTTGTAAAGCACCGGCGCGTCGATGACGAGCAGGTCTTCCAAAAGCATCCGCAGCCACGCCGCCCAGCCGTGCTGGCGATCGGGGCGATGAAAAAATTGCGTCAGCGCCGGGAGCCGCGGGTCGTTGGTGCTGCTAGCCGGCACCAGCGCCCGCGGCCGGATGCGCCATGTGAGGCGCTCCATCTGGTCCTTGCGCGTCTCGATCACCGCGCGCAAGAGGTCGTAGCTGTCGGCGAGCGCGCGCAGCTCGGCAAAGCCGGTCGGCTCCCAACTGCGCGGCGTCACCGCGAGGTTGAAGCCGAAGGGATAATCGAATTGCCGACCGGCGACCGCGGGCGGCGCTTGCGGCGGCAGCGGCTGCTGCGGCCCGAACCAATCGGCCGGAGCGCTGCCGGTCAGCACATAGCCGGCGCCGCGCGCGAGGCGCGCGAAGAAAGAGTCGGGCATGGATGGAGACTCCGAAGAGAAGAACCACGGAGACGACGGAGAAAACGAGATCGTCTCCGTGGTGGAAAATTTTTTCTCGTCATGCCCGGACAAGTTCCGGCCATCCACGTGTTTTAACCAGCTCGTGGATGGCCGGGACGGGTCCGGCCACGACGGCGGTGTTTAAGCGCGTCCGCTCAGCGCTCTGTAATACGACAGCAGCCCCGGCTCGGCGGCATGCAGCATCAGCTCCGACAGCGCCCAGACCAGCGCGTCGACGCGATCGGGCGAAGCCCGATGCGCGAGCGGGCCGCCGGTGAAAGCGCACATCTGATCTTCGAGCGCGGGGAACGCGCCGACGTGATGGACAAGGGCGCGCTCGTAGAGCGCCGCCACCGGCTCGGCGCGGGCGAGCTTGCCGCGCGAGGCATGCACCGGCTTGTAGGAGACGCCGGCATCGAGCACGCGCAACGTCGCCTCGACCATCGCGCCGCCGTTGTTCGCCTCGGCGACGATGCGGTCGGCGCGATGTTCGCGATAGGCATCGAGCGCACGCGACGCCCAATCGTGCGGCGAGTAGCGGCCGGAGAGATCGTCGAGCACATAGCCCTGCCCGTCCTGGCCGAGGGCGGCGACAATGATTCCGGTTTCATCTGCGTCATTGCCCGTACTGACCGCCGGATCGATGGCGACGACAACGCGGCGTAGCGCCGGCGCCTCATCGACGCGCGCGCGTTCGATGGCGTCGCGCGACCAGAGCGCGCCGGGCATGTCGTCCAAGAGCTCGGCATCGAGCTCCTGCCGCCCCAATCGCGTGCCTTCGTATTGCCGGAGGATCGCGGCGAGGAAGCCGGGCGCGAGATGGTCGGCGTTCTCGCGCGTCGTGCCGCGCGTCACCGCGCAATCGGGCGCGGCCAACAATTGGCGGATGAGCTTTATGGGCTTGGGCGTCGTCGTCACGACGACGCGCGGCCTTGTCCCGAGACGAAGCCCCATCATCAGCATGTCCCAGGCTTGGGGATAGCGCCACGCCGCGAGCTCGTCGCACCAGGCGGCATCGAATTGCGGGCCGCGCAGCCGGTCCGGTTCGTCGGCCGAGAACAGGCCGGCGATCGCGCCGCTCGGCCAGGTGATCTGCCGCTTCGACGATTCGAATGTCGGCCGCGCGCCATAGCGCGCAATCGCCAGCAAGCCGCTCTCGCCTTCGACCATCACGAGCCGGGCATCGCGCGCGGTCGGCGCGACGAGGGCGATGCGCGTCGCGGCGCCGCTTTCGGCCTGCGCCCGCACCCATTCGGCGCCGGCGCGCGTCTTGCCGAAGCCGCGCCCCGCGAGCAGCAGCCACACGCGCCAGTCGCCTTCCGGCGGCAATTGCGATTTGCGCGCCCAGCGGTGCCAATTATCGAGCATGCCGTATGCCTCGAGCTTCGGCAGCGGATCGGCGTCGATCCGTTTCAGGAGCTGGACCGCTTCGTCGTAGTCGATGGGCATGGAAGAGCTCGACGTTTTAGCCGTCGCTGCCACGCACGAATCTCTCCTCACCCTGAGCGCGAGCCCTCGCGATGGCGAGGGCGAGCCGTCGAAGGGCGCAGGTTCTTCTTGCAACGTTGCAAAACGATCCGTGCGTCCTTCGACTTCGCTCAGGATGAGGAAGATCGGGTCGGGCATCTACGACGAGGCAAAGAGTCACAATGAGGCGCTGCAGCAAGAAGATCAGTTCTCATCGCCTTTCTTCCCGGCGCGTACGATGCGCATCAGCCGCTCGCGCAGCTCGGCATTCGCCGCCGCCCGCTCCGCGCTGTCGTCGCGCGGGCCCAACGCCGTCTTGCCGCCGATCATGCCGAGATGCTTGGCGAGGGCGTTCAAGGCCGCGAGCTTGTCGTAGAGCTTCAGCCGGCCGAGCTTGCCGTTGCCCTTGTGCTCGATATCGGCGATGGCCGCCGTCTCCTCGGGATCGAGCAACGCCTTGTCGCGCATCGATATGCCCTTGGGCCCCCAATCGGCAAAGTCGCGGATATTGGCGAAAGCCATGCGCGCAAGCTCTTCGATGACGCGATCGGCGGTGGCGCGTTTCTGCGCCCGCTCTTCGTCCTGCGCCGCCGCGACCGCGGCCGCAATCGCGGGCTTGGCGAGCAGCTTATGCGCCATGCCGCCCGCGCCGCTGCGCGCATAGCCGACGCGCATCGCCGCTTTGCGGCCGTTGAGATCGCGCAGATATTCGGCGACGAAGCGCTGCTCGCGCTCAGTGAGAGCGGCCGGGACGCGGCGGCGGCGCGATGCCGGCATCGAAATCCTGCTCCAACAACAGGGCGAGCGCCTCGAGCGCTTTGAGCTTGTCGAAAAGCCGCAGCCGCAACGGCGGCGCGCGGTCTTCGCCGCCCTCGTCCTCCGCTTCGGCAATCAACGCGATCGCCGCCGTGTCCTCGGCGTCGAGCGCATCGGCGGCGAAGATGCCGCCGCGGTCGTCACCCCAATCCGCCAGCAAGGCGATATCCGAAAAAGCGATGCGCCGATATTCCGCGATCACGCGCTCGCGGGTGATGCCGGTGCGAGCGGC
>DATGLO010000497.1:0-8301 GCA_035294105.1 Allostellaceae bacterium | reverse complement strand
CGAGCAAGAGTTCGAGGTTGAACACGATCATCGCGGGCACATCGCCGTTCCGCGCTATGGTCCCGCCATGGTAGGTAACGCATGACCGACTTGCCCGAATTGCCGCCCGAGGCCTTCGCCAAAGAGGATCCTTCGCCCGATCCGCTGTTCTACGCGCAGCCGCGCTTCGTCACCCATATAGACGAGCGTGCGATCGCGGCGGTGACGGCGCTCTATCGCGAGCTCTTTCCCGCCGGCGGCACCGTGCTCGATCTCATGGGGAGCTGGGTTTCGCACCTGCCGCCCGAGATCGCCTATGGCGACGTGATCGGTCACGGCATGAACGACGAGGAGCTCAAGGCCAATCCACGCTATACGCGCCGGTTTGTCCAGGACCTTAATCAGCAACCCGTGCTGTCGCTGGCCGATGCAAGCGTCGACGCGGCGGCGATCTGCGTCTCCGTGCAATATCTCCAGCATCCGGTCGCGGTGTTTCGCGAGCTGCGACGCGTGTTGAAGCCGGGCGGCGTGCTCGCGATCACGTTTTCGAATCGCTGCTTTCCGACCAAGGCGGTCGCGATCTGGCTCCATCTCCCGATGGGGCAACACGATCGGTTGGTCGGTCTTTACCTCGAGCGTGCCGGCTTCGCCGCCCTCGAGACGCGGACCCTGATCGCGCCGGGGCTCGACCAGGATCCGCTCTGGGCCGTCATCGGCCGCGCGCCGTGACGGTGCCGCTTAAACGGGCGGCGGGCTGCGACGCCAGCCGCCGAAGATGAGGCTCAGGACAAGCAAGACAAGGAAAATGAAGAACAGGATCTTGGCGATCCCGGCCGCCGCGCCAGCGACGCCGAAAAAGCCGAAAAACCCTGCGATGATGGCGATGATGAAAAAGACCAGCGCCCAATACAGCATCGACGTCTCCCGAAAGCTGATAAGCCATTGCTTCCTGAACAAAAGGTCATGCTGGAAGTTCCGCTACGGCCAAGCTCGCGGCTCAATAGCCGAGGCGCTGCCATAGTCCTGCCGCGGCTGCGCCAAATTGTCGACTTGGCGCGGCGACGCCAAAGGCGGATGCTTCGCGTCTCGGGGGTGCCGCCATGGAAATCGTCGTCGAAAAATTGCTTGCCGCCGTTCGGCCGCTTCTCAGCATCCGGCCGGCGCTTTGGGCGCTGTTGATCGCCTCGAGCGGCTTCGGCTTGGGCTTGGCATTACACAGCGACCTCGCGGCGCGTACCCTCGATATCCTGCTCTTCGCCTGGGTGCTGGTCATCGGGCTTGCCGCGCTTAATGTAAGCGCCGCCGAGCGCCGCGCCGAGCGGCGAAGACAGCAGAAGCTCGATCGCCTCTATGGGCGCGGCCGCTAGGCCGCGTCGTCGGCGCGCATCGATCGGCGTGCCGTGTCGTTAATCCTCTGTGCTGCTGCGCGAGCATGAACGAGCATGAAGGAGCGACCCCGTGCGTTTTTTGATGGCGATGGCGATCAGCTTTCTTATCGCGGGCTGTGCTAATCAGCAGCGCCCGCAAAACTCCCAACCGATAACCTGCGGCCCCGGCGGTATGGGCTGCCCCCAGGGTCCGATGCCCTATGGCGACATCCCGGGCGCGGTCGGCGGCTCTGGAGGGCCGCGCTAGGGGCGATCCGTTCCGCTCGCGATCCGGCGCGCTTGACGGGACGATCGCGACGAGGCCAACTCATCATCGTTCTTCGGGGGAGAAATTATGAAACGGTTGGGTGAATGTCTGGCGCTGTTGCTGCTGGCGGTCGCGCTTCTAGTACCGGCGCCGGCGCGCGCGCTCGAGAAAGCGACCATCGGCTACAATTCGGTCGCGGATTTCCTCTTGGGCTTCCTTGCCAAGGATCAGGGCTTCTTCGAGAAGCATGGTCTCGACGCCGATATGAAGCTGACCCAGGTCTCGCTGGTCGCGATTCCGACAGTGCTGACAGGCGGCTCGATCGATATCGGCGGCGTGACGCCGCCCGCCGCGCTGCTCGCCGACGATAACGGCCTCGACATCAAGATCGTCGGCGGCGAGGACGAGACGGCGGCCGGCTATCACCTCGCCGGCATCGTCGTGCGCGCCGATAGCGCCATCAAAACCGCCGCGGATTTGAAGGGCAAGACCGTCGGCGTGCCCGGCCTCAACGACCTGCTGCATATTCTCGTCGTCAAATGGCTGCAGGATCGCGGCGTCGCCAAGAGCGACGTGCATTATGTCGAAATTCCGATGTTGCAGCTCGGCGACGTCCTGAAGTCGGGCCGGGTCGATGCGGTGGTGCCGGTCGAGCCTTTCATGTCGCGCATGGCGAAGGACGGCGACCGCATCCTCTCTTATTACGTCGACGATTTGCCGGCGGGCATTCCGCCGGTGGTTTGGGCTTCGACCGGGAAATACGCCGCCGAGCATCCTGCCGTGATCAAGGCCTTCCGCGCCGCACTCGTCGATGCGGCGGACTACTACAAGGCCCATCCCGATATCGGGCCCGAGACCTTGTCGCATTACATCAAGATTCCGCCCGAGGTCCTGAAGCAGATCCCGATCCCGCCTGTGACCGCGACCGTCGACGCGTCGCAGATCGGTTATTGGGTCGAGATCATGCGCCAGCAACAGATGCTGTCGAAGCCGCTCGACCCCGCGAGCGTGTTATTGCCGTAGGCGTTTGGCATGTACTCGTTTTCGGCCTCCGTCGATGTGAATCCGCCCGGTGTGACGCCGCGTCTCAGCCAGGACCAGGTGTGGCGAGGCCTTATGATGAAGGCTGAAAACGCGGTGCTATTCGTGCCGCGCATGGAATCCTGCACGGTGATCGAGCGCTGGGACGGCGGGCTGCTGCGCGAAGTGGTGAATGCCGGCAATCGCTTCCGCGAGAAGATAACTTTCACGCCGCCGGTCGAGGTGCTGTTCGAGCGCGTCGATACTGCCGACAACGCCGGCTGGATCACCAACGTGATCAGCGAAAGCGAGCACGGATTGCTGCTCACATTCACGTTCGCGGTGAATCTGCCCGGCGCCGCCCCCGGTACGGCGGAAGAGCGCGCCAAAGGGGAGACGATGAAGGAATCCTATGTCGGCGCGGTGAAAGCGACGCTCGCCCGCGTGCGGCAGCTGGTCGGCGAGGGGAAGCTCTAACGCTTGGTCGGATCGTCCGATACGCGCACGATCACCTTGCCGAAGCTCTCGGCCTTGAGCATCGCCATGAAAGCGCGCGGGGCGTTCTCCAAGCCGTCGACGAATTCCTCGCGGTATCTGAGCTTGCCGTCGCGCAGCCACGGTCCGGCCTCGCGCTGGAACTCGCCCATCCTCGCGAAGTGATCGCCGATGACGAAGCCCTGAATCCGCAGGCGCTTGCCCAAGGTCGCGAGCAACAGCGCCGGCATCTTGTCGGGCACAACAGCGGGCGCGCCCGCATTGTATTCCGACACAGTGCCGCAGACCGGCACGCGCGCATAACGGTTGAGGAGCGGGAAGACCGCATCGAACACCGCGCCGCCGACATTCTCGAAATAGACATCGACGCCGTTCGGGCAGGCGGCTCTGAGCGCCGCGGCGAAATCGGCCCGCTTGTAATCGACTGCCGCATCGAAGCCGAGCTCGTCTTTAACAAAGGCGCATTTGCGCTCGCCGCCCGCAATGCCGACGACGCGCGCGCCTTTGAGCTTCGCGATCTGCCCGGCGATCGAGCCGACCGCGCCCGAAGCGCCCGAGACGACGATGGTTTCGCCGGGCTTCGGCTGACCGATCTCGCTGAAACCGATCCAGGCAGTGAAGCCGGTGATGCCGAGCACGTGCAGCGGCGCAGTGACCGAGCCGCGTTGCGGATCGAGCTTGGGCAGGCTCGCCGGCTGCGTATTGGCGGCGCTGATAGCGGCCTTGCCGTCCGAGATCATGTAATCGGCCCAGACGCCTTGCATCGCAAGCAGGTCGCCGGACGCGAAATCCGGATTGTTCGATTTGGCGACCACGCAGATCGTGCGCGCGCCGAGCGGCTTGCCAAGCTCGAAGGCCGGCCAGTAGGAGCCCTCGTTCATGCGCAGGCGAATGACCGGATCGAGGCCGAGATAGATCGTGCGCAACAGCATCTCGCCCGGGCCGGGCTCGGGGATCGCCGTTTCGACGAGCTTGAAATCGCCGTCCTTCGGCGCGCCTTTCGGCCGCGACGCGAAGAGGATTTGCCGGTTGCTGTTGCCCGCCATGATCGCTCCCCCACCCGAGCGTCGGTTATACGTTTTCGTAGAAGGCCGCGGCAAATCCTGCTTGCTCGCGCGCCGCGCGGTTGAAGGGCGGCTTCAACCCGCCGCCATGATAGCGGCGCACGAGATCGCGATAGGCGGCGACCGGATCGAGGCCGCGGCGCGCGCAGTCCCAGCGGAACCAGCGCTGGCCGGCGGCGACATGGCCGACCTCGTCGCGATAGATCATCTCGAGCACCGCGACGCTTGCCGCATCGCCCTGCCGGCGCAGCTTCTCGATCATGTCGGGCGTGACGTCGAGGCCGCGTGCTTCGAGCACCAGCGGCACGATGGCGAGGCGGGCGAGGAGGTCATGCGCCGTCGCTTGCGCCGCCTGCCACAGCCCGTCATGCGCCGGCAGATCGCCATAAGCCGCGCCGAGCGCCGCGAGCCGCTCGGCGAGCAGCGCGTGATGGGTCGCTTCCTGATCGGCGACCGTGATCCAATCGTCGTAAAACGCGCGCGGCAGCTCGGGCGTCGCGAAGCGCGCGATCAGATCCCAGGCGAGATCGATCGCGTTCAGTTCGATATGCGCGATAGCGTGGAGCAGGGCGATGCGGTTGGCGAGGGAGCCCGCGCCGCGCCGTTTCGGCATTTCATGCGGGTGCTTCAGCTCGGGCTTCGCCGGCCGCGCGGGCCGCTCGGATGGCCGCGCGGTCCCGATCTCATCGATCGCGCCATCGCGCCATGCCGCCGCGAAGCGATGCGACAGCGCGATTTTCTCGGCTGGTGAAGCTGCCGCGAGCACATCGCAGGCGGCCTGGGTGAGCGTTATCACCCCCGCCCCAACCCTCCCCCTTCAAGGGGGAGAGAAGTTTTCTTTTCTCCTCCCCCCGTGAGGGGGAGGAGAGCAACGCGAGAGGGTTGCGAGGCGGGGGGTAACCTCATTTGCCGCCGATGGCCTTCATCACCTCGTCGGCATGGCCGGGCACTTTCACCTTGTGCCAGACGCGGGCGATCTTGCCGTTCTCGTCGATCAGGAAGGTCGCGCGCTCAATGCCCATATATTTGCGGCCGTAGAGGCTCTTCTCGACCCAGACGCCATATTTCTCGGTCACCTTCCCTTCGCTGTCCGAAGCGAGAGTAAAGGGCAGCTTGTACTTTTTCTTGAACTTGTCGTGGCTCGCGACACTGTCGCGCGAGATGCCGATCACCGCGGCGTCCATCTTCTTGAAGCGCGGGAACATCTCGCCGAACGCGCAGGCCTCCTTGGTGCAGCCGGGCGTGTCGTCCTTGGGATAGAAATAAAGCACGACCTTTTGCCCTTTGAGGTCGGACAGCTTGACCTTGCCGTCGCCGTCGGTCGGCAAGGTGAAATCCGGCGCCTTGTCGCCGACATCGAGACTCATGGAGCACTCTCCTGCTGCGGAAGGCGCGACCATAACAAAAGGCTTTGCGCGGGCAAAGTCGCCAACATGCTCGGCAACACCGCCGCGATTTGCTGCAGATGCTCTATTCATCCGGCGGTGCTCGAAGGCTATCTTGCGGGCAAGCTCGATCGTTTGCAGCGCCCCGGGCCGCGTGCGCGCCCGGGATGGGCTATCCGGGAAGGAGGTCGTGCCGGTGAAATTCCTCAAGACCGTGCCGCACCCATGAGCGTGCTCGCGCCTTCCGCGCGCGGCGAGCGCCGCGAATTCAAAATCACCGTCGCTTTGCGCGCCGGCTATACGGCGGAGGGCGTCGTGTTCGACGTTGCGCAGGCGGTCGCGGTGGTCGAGCGCTGGATCGCCGAGCGCCAGAAGAAAGGGCTGCCAACCCTCTCCGGCATGATGACGCGCGGGGAGGTCATCTATGCGAAAGGCGGAATCGCGATGCGCGAGCCGGTGGCGATCTTCGCCGGCGAGGTGGCGCCGTTCCCGACGGCGCCCGACGATCGCGCTATCGAGGCGGCGCTGAACGAACTCGGCGCAAGGCTCGCGGACGGGCTGCAGCAGGAAGAGATCTCGATTGCCTATCGCGGCGATATCTGGGTCATGGAACGGCGCGAGCCGGCCGGTTCATGAGCCTGTAACGGTGGCGGGATGCCGCGCCGCGGACGCCGGCTGCGCAACGATCGTCTCGTAAAGCGCAAAGGCGCGGCGGGCGGCGGCGACCATCTTCTCTTTGAGTGCCGGGAAGTCGGCTGCGCCCGCTCCGGCCGCGAGCAGTGCGCGGAGCGCCGGTGTCGCTGCCCCTTCGTCGAACGGCTCTTCCGCGGTGAGCTTCAGAAGGCTTTGCACGTCGCGCCACAGGGTCAGCGTCGCGATCAGCTCGGCGGCTACGTCGCGCGCGATGCTGCCCCTATCGCCGAGTTTTCTCAGCGCCGTAAGTGTGTTGACGTCGAGCACCTCCGGCTTCGCGGCGGCGTCGCGCAGCTGCAGGAACTGGGCAATGAATTCGATATCGACCAAGCCCCCGCGCACGTGCTTCACATGCCATATCGGCGGATCGCGATGCTCGTCGGCGATACGTTTGCGCATGTCGTCGACCTCGCGCGCGAGCCGCGCCGGATCGCGCGGCCGCTTGAGCGCGGCGGCGATACGGGCGGCAATCGCTTCGCTGAGCGCCGGTGGTCCGGCGATCACTCGTGCGCGGGTCAGCGCCATTTGCTCCCAGGTCCAGGCGTCATTCTCGTGATAGCGCTCGAAGGCCGCGAGCGAAGTCGCGAGCGGTCCGGACGTACCGGATGGCCGCAGCCGCATATCGACCTCATAGAGTGCGCCTTCCGAGGTGAGCGCGGTCAGCGCGTTGATATAGCGCTGCGTCAGCCGCGCGTAATAGGACGCGGCGGAAAGCGGCCGCGCGCCGTCCGATATGGCGGTATCGTCGGCCACGTCGTAGATCGTGACGAGATCGAGATCGGAGGTCGGCGTCAGCTCGCGGCTGCCGAGCTTGCCCAGCGCCAACACCGCCATCGCACCGCCGCCGATCGCGCCATGGCTTTTCGCGAAATCCGCGGTCACGCGGGGCAGAAGAGCGGCGAGGGCCGTCTCGGCGATGTCGGCATAGGCGGCGCCGGCGGTTTCGCCGTCGAGGTGACGGCGCAAGAGCTGTACGCCGATCTGGAACTTGCGGTCGCTCACCCACCGCCGCGCGACATCGAGCAACTCCTCGTAATGGTCCGCGCGATCGAGCATTGCTTCGAATTCCGCGGCCAGCTCGTGGCGCGGCGGGGGCGGCGCGAAGAAATTCGCCGTGAGCACCGCATCGAGCAGAGCAGGGCGGCGCGCTACGGCATCGCCGAGGCGCGTGCCCGCGCCCATGATCTCGGCGATGAGGTCGAGGATGCCGGGATTGTTGTAGAGCAGGGAGAAGAACGACACCCCGGCCGGCAGCCGCGCGAGCAACTCGTCGAACCGGATGAAGGCGCTGTCCGGGTTGGGCGTCGCGCCGAAAGCGGCGAGCAGCGGCGGCACCAGCTCGGTCAGCAGCTCGCGGGCGCGGGCGCTGCGGGTCGCGCGGTAACGACCGTGATGCCAGGAGCGCACGATCTCCGAGATCGCATGCGGATCGGCGAAGCCGAGATCGCGCAAGGTTTTCGACGTCTCGGGATCGTCTTCGGTTCCGGTAAAGACGAGATTGCCGGGCGTGGAAAGGCTGGGAGCCTCCTCGAATAGGTTCGCATAGACGCTCTCGACCGCGCTCAATTGCGCGGTCAGCGCTTCGCCAAACGCGCTTTCGTCGGCAAATCCCATAAGGACGGCGATGCGTCGGATCGCGGCGGGGTCCTTGGGCACCGCATGCGTCTGTGCGTCGTCGACCATCTGCAGGCGGTGCTCGAGCTTGCGCAGAAAAAGATAGGCCTCGCTCAATGCCGTACGCGCTTCCGCGGCGATGAGTCCGTCCGCCGCGAGCGCGTCGAGCGCCGCAAGCGTGCCGGAAAGGCGCAGCTCGGGCTTGCGCCCGCCCCAGATCAGCTGCTGCGTTTGTGCGAAGAATTCGATTTCGCGGATGCCGCCGCGGCCGAGCTTGATGTCGTGGCCGGCGACGGCGATGCGCGCGCCGCCGCGTTGCGCGTTGATCTGGCGCTTGATCGAGTGGATGTCCTCGATGGCGGCGAAATCGAGATTCTTGCGCCACAGGAAAGGCCGCAACTCGGCCAAAAAAGCGT
>DATGLO010000496.1:0-3966 GCA_035294105.1 Allostellaceae bacterium | reverse complement strand
AGCGTCGTCATTTCCATCTCCTGCGCGCGCCGGCGGCGCGCAATTCACCGCCGCAGCAAGAACGCCTCGACCGGGCGACGGCGTTCCCAGGCGGCGCGCTCGAGCTCGGGCGTTGCGGTATTTTCCTCGGGATAACCGAGGCAAAAATATCCGATCAACTTCCAGCCGGCCGGCACATCGAGCGCTTCCGCAACCGCCACCGGATCGAGGATCGAGACCCATCCCATGCCGACGCCTTCGGCGCGCGCCGCGAGCCAGAGCGTATGGACCGCGGCGACGGCGGAGTAGTCGATCATCTCAGGCATGGTGCGCCGGCCGAGGCCATGGCCCTGCTCGGTAGAGCGATCGGCAAAGACGGCGAATTGCACCGGCGCGTCGTCGAGACCGGCAAGTTTCAACCTTGCATAGTTGGCGGCGCGATCGGCGGTTTGCGCCGCGAGCGCCTCGGCGTTGCAGCGCTCGAAATTGCTGCGGACAGCGAGCCGCAGCAGCGGGTCGTCAACCGTGACGAACCGCCAGGGCTGACTCAAGCCGACGGACGGCGCGAGCGCGGCGAGTTCGACCAGCCGCTCGACAGTCCCCTGCGGCAAGGGCGCGCGGCGAAAGCGCCTGACATCGCGGCGCCACGCGAGCAGCCGCCGCAGCTGCGACCGAAAGGTCGCATCGAAAGCCGGGGCATCGATCATCCACCGAGAATAGCGCCGACTGCGCGAGGCGACGAGGATGAGCCGCCGCGTCACGCATTCGCGAGCGCGCGGCTTGCGGCGGAGGATCGCGCTTGCCGCAGGAAGCCCGCGGCGGTATAGCGGGCCCATGTCGCGCCGCGCCGATCGCATGTTCGGCGTAAGCACAACGAGAAACGGGTGGCGAAGCGTGATCCTGAGCTGCGTCCGACTGGCGAGCGCCTGGATCTTGGCGTCTTTCGTGGCGCTGACGCTCGGGGCTGGTCGCGTTGAAGCCAAGGACACCACCACCCAGATCACGGTACGTGCCGGCAAGGCCGACAATCCCAATTACGTTTTCGCGCGGCAATTCTCCGAGGCGTTGGCGCTCGCGACCAACGGCACCTTCGCGCTCGACGTCAAGGAGAGCCAAGGCACGGTGCAGAACGTCATCGATGCGCCGAAAAGCAATGCGGGCACGATCTTCACCGCCTCGCGCAGCGTTATTCTCAGCGCGCGGCGCGGCCATAAGCCGTTCACGCCAAGCCGCGGCTATTACGACATCCGCGCGTTGTTTCCGCTGCCGGCGCAGACGGTGCATTGGGTGGTGCGGCAGGACAGCAAGATCCAGTCGATGACCGATCTCGTCGGGCACGGCTTCATTCCCGGCAGCAACGGCAGCATCAGCCAGCGCGTCACGGCAAGTGCGCTGCAGGCTCTGGGGATCGAGCGCAAGGTGCAGCTCATGGATATGGACGTCGCGGCCGCACCGGACGCGGTGATGAGCGGCAAGGTCAGCGGCCTTGCCGTCGCCGGCAGCTTTCCCATTCCGCGCGTCACGGATATCGCCAAAGCGACGCCGATACGGTTGCTGAGCTTGCCGCCCTCGACCATCGCGAAAATGGTTGCCGCCGACGACACACTCGTGCCCGAGACGATTCCGAAAGGAACTTATCCCGGGGTCGACGCGGACGTGACGACGGTGGCGGTGCCGACCGGCATTTACACGATGCGGCGTATGAGGGACGACACAGCGTACACGCTGACCAAAACGTTCTGGTCGCAACTCGGCGCCATGGCGAGCAAGAATCCGGCTTGGCGGGCCATCACCCCCGACACCTTGAAGCAGCTCGGCATCAAACTGCATCCCGGTGCATTGCGTTACTACAACGAAGCCGGCATCGCCGTGCCGGCATCGCTGCGCTAATTGGCCTTCGAAGGCCGCAGCGCGGCGATCAGCACCGCCAGCCAACCGAGGATGAAGGCCGTGCCGCCCCACGGCGCCGCTATCGCAAAGCCGTGCGGCGCGCCGGCCGCGAGCAGGTCGAGGCTGCCGCAGAAGAGCACCAGACCGGCGACGAAACACCAAGCCGCGATCGTCAGCCAAAGGCCGCGGCGCCGCTCGATGAGAAAAGCCAACGCGACCAGCGCGGCCGCATGAATGAGGCCGTAACGCGCCGCCGTTGCGCCGAGGGCTAGCCGCTCGGGCTCTGCCGCCAGCAGATGCGTCGCAACCGCATCGCCCGCAACCGATAGCGCGCCGGCCAGGCCCGCGATCGCCAGGAAGAAACGCGCCGGCACGACCCGTCAGGGGCTGGCTTTAGCGGACGCCAGCAAAGTCGCGCGCTGCGGATAGAAGAGGTAGACGAGAAGGCCGGGCAGCGTCGATAGGATGATCACACAGCGCAGCACCAGAAAGATCGTGCCATAAGGAATGCCGGTCACCGCCGG
This sequence comes from Allostellaceae bacterium, assembly GCA_035294105.1. Lineage (GTDB taxonomy): Bacteria > Pseudomonadota > Alphaproteobacteria > ATCC43930 > CGMCC-115725 > CAIKMD01. The sequence continues at coordinate 1,573 of DATGLO010000496.1, read as the reverse complement.
CTCGAGCGCGACGCAAGCCGAGGCGAAAGCGCCCTCGCCGATGCCGAGGCCGCCGGGCGTGAACGGCAAGCTGTTCGCGATCATGGCATAGACCCCGGCAATGCCGTATTCGACCGCGGTCAAGCCGCCGAAGTCGGTCGCTTTCGCGATCACGACGACGATGACGGCGATGATGAGGACGATGAGCATCGATATCGCCAGGCAGACGAGGACGCTGCGCCATTCGCGCGCATATTGATGAAGCGCCTCGCCGCCGTCGTCGATAATCGCGGCGAGGCGCTGCGAGCGGCCGGTGAACGCGCGATTGATCAACTGCGCCATCCGGTGACCGAAAATGAACAAGACGGCGATGCCGATCGCGAAAAGGAACGCAAAGGCGAAAATGCTGTACTCGAACACGCCGTAGCTTTGCCATGGCCGCGTCAGGGTCGCGACGACGCCGAACATCACGAACGCCGTCAAGCCGATCAGGCGGTCGATGAAGATCGACAGCAGGGCGCTCGTCCGGCGACCGTGCGAGGCCTGATAGATATAAACGCCGCGCACGAGATCGCCGCCGGCCGAGCCGGGAAGAAACGTGGAGAAGAACGCGCCCATCGCGACGATCCGCGTCGTATTCCAGAAGTGCAGCGGCAATCCTTGGCTGCGCAGGAGGATATGCCAGCGCAGCGCGGCAATCGGGATCGTCAGCACGCAGAGCAACCACGCCAGGGTCAGCAGACCCGGATGGGCGAACGCCTTGCGCAGCTCATCGAAGTCGATCAGGCGAAAATAGAAGAGCGCGGCCAGCAACACGAGACCGGCGGCATATCGCGCAAGCTTCATCATCGAACTGCTCGTAGAGCGCATTTGACATTCGTTGCCAACGCAGTCGCACGCTTTGAAGCGAATGTCAAATCCTCAACTCCACGAGAAACCCTCAATCGCTCGTGATCTTTACAATTCCGACATGTGCGAAATGCGTGGAGGAAGAGGAAGGGAATCGCGGATTCGGACCACTGGCCTAGGCTTGCGCCGCGCGGCGCAACGTAATGACGGCAATTTCCCCCGGGCAATTGTAGCGCAACGGTACCTCTCCTACCCCGAGGCCGTTGCTTGTATAGCCGATCATGACGCCTGCGCGCCACTCTCCCTGGGCGCCGAAACGGCAGCGTCGCAGCCGCGACAGGATCGAGCGCCCGTTCGGCAGACAAATTTGGCCGCCATGGGTATGGCCGCAAAGATAGAGGCTGAAGCCGGCGGCCGCGGCATAGTCCGCGACTTCGGGCGAGTGAACGAGCGCGATACGAAATCCCGGCGGCGCCGCGGTCAGCGCATCCGTCGCCGCCGGCGTATAGAAGCGATGCACGTCGTCGAGCCCGGTGACGACAAGGTGCTCGTCCCCACGATCGATCGTCAGGGATTCGTTGATCAGGCTGGTGATGCCGAAATGCTCGAGCGCCTCGGCCATGTGCGCCGGATCGTGGTTGCCGAGAACGGCAACGGTGCGATCGCGCACCTTTGCGCCCGCAAGCACATTGGCGAGCGGCAAGGCCGCGCGCGCGACTGGCGCGCTGGGTGCGCCCAAAACGTC
>DATGLO010000495.1:0-4850 GCA_035294105.1 Allostellaceae bacterium | reverse complement strand
CGACGCGAGCGATAAGCCCGAAACCGACTGACGGAAGGCTCGCAGCGGCCCGGTAGGCCGCGCGCGATGGTTAGCCGCACCGAACCGATGCGCCTTTGCCATGGGGTAGCCGCTGCCGTGCCGTTTGCGTGAGGAATCCTTGGCGACGGAACGCATCTTTCAATGCGCTGAATGAATTACACCGACATTCTCTTTATCCTTCTCTTCGCTTGCGTTTGCGTCCTGTGCCGGTTCTTGCGGCCATGGCCCAGCGTTCGCGAATGGACGCTGATCGCCGTCAGCTTGGCGTTCGTTGCGTCCTGGGGAAGCTTCTCGTTGGCCTTGTTGCTGGCGATCGCCGCCGCCAATTTCGCCGCTGTCGCCTTGGCGTCGCGCTTGGCGCGCCCGCACCGGCGCGTGCTTGTCGGCACCGCGATCCTCTTCGATGTCGCCGCGCTCGCGCTCTTCAAATATGCCGATTTCGCGATCCTCAGTCTCGAAGACGTTACCGGGGCGCGGCTGCGCGTCCCTGCGCTCGGCCTGCCGCTCGGCATCTCCTTCTACACGTTTCATCTCATCAGTTATCTCGTCGATTGGCAGCGCCAGGGCGGGCGGCCGCTGTCGCTGCGCCGTTATCTCTTCTATCTCACCTTTTTCCCGCATGCGATCGCCGGGCCGATCGTGCGCATCTGGCAACTGCCGTCGCAGCTTGGGCGCGATCGCCGGCTGCGCGGCGATCTCATGTTCGGCATCCACTATTTCGTCGTCGGTTTTTTCCTGAAGGCGGTGGTTTCGAACAACCTCGCCGAGGCGACCGATCCGTTCTGGGTGAAGGACCCCGGTTTCACCTTCTCCGCCGCCGATCACTGGATCGTCGCCTTTCTTTATTATTGCCAGATCTACGGCGATTTCGCCGGCTCACCCTGATGGCGCTCGGCATGGCGCGGCTCTTGGGCTATCGCCTGCCGGCGAATTTCCGTGCGCCGCTGCTCGCCCTGTCGATGCAGGAATTCTGGCGGCGGTGGCACATCACCCTGTCGCGCTGGCTGCGCGACTATCTCTACATTCCGCTCGGCGGCAACCGCCTGGGCAAAGAGCGCATGCTTGCCAACATCATGATCACGATGCTCTTGGGCGGGCTATGGCATGGCGCCGCTTGGACCTTCGTTGGCTGGGGCGGGATGCAAGGCTTGGGCCTCGCGGCGGACCGCGTGTTGGGCTTGCACCGACGCGCCGCGTCGCGCTGGCGGCGCGCCGCGTGGTGGCTCGCGACGCAGCTTTGGGTGACGCTCGCCTGGGTGTTCTTTCGCGCAAACGATCTCGACCATGCGGTCGGCTTCATCGGCAATATGTTTCAGCTCGATCGCTGGACCGCGCTCGCCGTGCATAGCCGCATGGTTTTCCCGCTCGTCGTCGCCAGCGGCGCGGTGCTGCATCAATTGACGCCGTTCGGAATCGCCGGCGTGCCGCGGCGCTATCTCGGCGAGTGCCTCGGCGTTGCGACGGGCGTTCTGCTGGTGCTCGACCTGCTCGTCTATTCGCCGAACAGGGTCTTCATTTATTCCAAGTTCTGATTGCCGCGATGAATTCGTTCAAACGCCGCTTCTGGCTTGCCTCCGTCGTCATGACGGCCCTGCTGCTCATACCGTTCTTCGTCTGGAGCCGGATCGAGGCGTCGCGCCTACCGCCCAAGCCGGCATTCCCGCTGCCGGGCCATGCTTTCGTCGCCGAATATGGCGGCCAAGCGTCCTACGTCGCGCATCTCCTTTATTGGTGGGGCCTCTTCGGCTTCGGCGAGCGCATCCGCAGCGCCGATGTGGTCATGCTCGGCTCTTCGCATATGCAATTCGGTCTCTCGGCGCGGCAGTTGAGCGCGACATTGTCCGCGGCCGCCGGTCGGCCGCTGCGTGTGTTCAATGCCGGGCTTGGTTGCGACACGCCGCTCGGCTTCGATGCCGCGCTCTTGGATCGCCAAGGCGTTCGCGATCGTGCGATCATCGCGGATACCTTCGCCTATGACTACGATCCCTATAACGCCGAGTGCTTCTCGGAATTGGACGATATCACCGATCGTGTGCACGCCGTTTTCGAGGCGCTGGCGGTGTGGACGCGCTTCGCTGCGGATTGGGCGCTCGACGGTATCCTGCCACGCGTCGATCTCAGCCAGCGCCGGCCGGTGCTCGGCCGTTATCTCAATGCGCCGGCGCTGATCCTCGATTGGAACTACGGCGATGTGGTTTATGCCTTCAGCCCTAATCGCGGCGAGGTCTATCCGGCGCCATTGGCTTCAACGCCGCAGGACGTCGCCAAGGCGCAGCCGGCGGGCGAGAGCCTGACCTCGGGAACGATCCCGATGCCCAATGCCTTGGCGAACGTTGTCGCGCGGCGCGATCTGCGCCCGATCTTCACCTTGATCCCTTTTGTGACGACACCGGCTTTCGATCGCGAGCGCTTTACCCATGTCGCGCAGCTGCTGGCCGCGGCCGGCACCGCGCCGCGCGCGCCCTTGATCGCGATCGCGCCCGCCGGGTTCGAGAGCTTTGACGGCGAGCATTTGACGGGACCATCCCGCGACCAGGCGACCCGGCGCCTTGGCGACGCGCTCGCCGCCGCGGAGATGCTGCAGGCGGCGCCGCAGGACGGCACGCGTGGCCGCTAAAAGCCCGCTCCCGAGGAACGGTCTCGCTCTAGCCGCGTTGATTCGGGGGTTTTTTTCGATCGAGAGAGGTGATGCGCATGAGAGACTGGTTCAAAACGCTTGCCGGGATCGCGTTGGTGCTCGGATTCCTTGCGCCGGCCGCCGTGGCGCAAGCGCCGGGCGGCGCGGCCGCAGGCCAGTTCATTTCCGGCCTCGGCAGCCAGGTGATCCATCTTATCGCCGATAAGCAGCAACCGGATGCGCAGCGCAAAGCGCAATTTGCGAGCCTCGTACGCAACTCCTTCGATGTCGACGGGATCGCGCGTTTTATCCTCGGTTCTTACTGGCGCACGGCGAGCGAGCAGCAGCGCAACGACTTCACGCAGACCTTCGCGACTTACATGATCGACGTCTATTGGTCGGATTTCAACCGCTACAGCGGCCAGCAACTCAAAGTGACCGGCCAGCGGTCGGAAAGTGGCAACAGCACCGTCGTAAGTACCGAGATCGACCAGACCAATGGCGCGCCGCCCGTCAATGTCGACTGGCGCGTCATCGCGGCCAATGGCGGCTACAAGATCAATGATGTCAGCATCGCCGGCGTGAGCGAGCTCATCACCTATCGCGACGAATTCTCCAATGTGATCGCGCAAGCCGGCGGCAATGTCGATGCGCTGACCGCGCGGTTGAAGCAGAAAATCCAGCAGATCGGCGGCTCGTGAGCGATGGCTAGGCGCCGCGCACGCGATCGACGATCGCGCGCGGCGCGGCGGGCGCAGCATCGCCGCGCCAGGCGACATGGCCGTCAGGTCGCACCAGCACCAGCTTGCGCTCGTAAAGCCGTTCTGCGGCGGCATTGTCGAGATCGACGACGTCGAGTGGCATGCCGGCGCTCTGTGCCGCGGCAACGAGGGGCGAGGGATCGGCCGCACCGAAGCGCAGCAAGGTGAAGCCGCGGCCGAATAAATCGAGCATCGATCGCCCTGTGCCGATCCAGTCATGTGGCGCACGATGACCCGGCCGCGTCGTCGGCGCATAGCTGACGCTGTCCATCGGCGGCGCGGCTGTGCCGTCGGGCACGACGATCGGCGAGCTCTCGTAGCGATAGCCGAGATGGACGCCGATCGGCGCGAAGTGCTTGATCTTCGGCGGCAGCTGCGCGGCGATGGCGGCGCGTGCGGCCTCGCCCGCCGCGCCCGCCGCTTCGAGCGCGGCCGGCACGGCAAAGATCGCATTGCTCTTGTCGTAATTGTCGGCCGCTTCAATGGTGTTGAAGAGCCCGACCGGCCGCCGCTCGCTGTCATAGCTCGCGAGCAGCCCGCCGCCGCCCCAGCCGTCGATCCGCGCGGCGATCTTCCAGGCGAGATCTGCGGCATCGCCGATGCCCGTGTTCATTCCGAAGCCGCCGGTCGGCACGAAGAGATGGCACGCATCGCCGGCGAGAAAGCAGCGCGCGCTGCTATAGCGATCGGCGACGAGCTGGCGCGGCAGCCATTTCTGCGCCGACAGAATGGCGATCTCGATATCTGCGCCGAGCGACCGCCGCACGAGATGTTCGGGATCGGCGATATCGACGGCTTCGCCCGGCATGAAATAGCGGTTGAAAACCCATTCGTCGCCGCCGTCGATGGTGTAGATGACGCCGCCGCAACCGGGCGCCAGGGTCCAATACATCACCCCGGGATTGGCGCCGAGCAGCGCTCCGAGGCCGGGCGCGCGAAAATAAATCCCGACCGCATCGCCGAGCGTGCCGCGGCCGGACATGGCGATGCCGAGACCGGCACGCACCGCGCTGCTGGCGCCGTCGCAGCCGACGAGATAATTCGCCTCGAGCGTTTCTTGCGCGCCGGTCGTCGGCTCGACGAGTTGCGCGGTGACGCGATCGCTATGCTCGACGAAGCGATCGAGCCGCCAGCCATAGCGCGTCTCGATGTGCGGCGTTGCCGCAGCTTCGCGGCGTAAGAGGCGCTCGAGCGGCGCCTGCGCCGTCCAGGTCTTGTAATAGGGCGAGGCGGCGATCTCGGGCGTCCGCCGCGCGAGCGCCGCGCGCGATTCATCGAGCGCCGCGATCGACGGGATCGGGAAGCGGAAGATCTCGCGGTCGAGCATGCGCGTCGTGTAGACGACATCGAGTGCATGGGCGCGCGGTACGCCGGCATCGATCACCTTCTGGTCGAGGCCGAGGCGGCGGAAATGCTCCATGGAGCGCACGCCGATCGAGATCGCACGCGGA
>DATGLO010000494.1:0-3572 GCA_035294105.1 Allostellaceae bacterium | reverse complement strand
CATCGTGCTGACGATCGCCGCCTGGATCGCCGCCTACGCGGTGTGGAGCTGACGATGAGCGACGCGAGGCTGCGCAGTCCCTTGGGCCGGGTCAAAGGCTTCGGCTCGGCGAAAGAAGGCGTTCAGCATTGGTGGGGCCAGCGCGTTGCAGGCGCGGCGTTGGTGCCGCTCGGCCTATGGTTTGTCAGCGCGTTGATCGCGCATATCGGCGCGGATCGTGCGACCGCGCTCGCCTGGCTGCACGGCCCGGTCACCGCGGTCATCATGGTGCTGCTGCTGCTGGTGGCCTTCTATCACATGTCGCTGGGCGTGCAGGTCGTGATCGAGGACTACGTGCACCGCGAATCGTCGAAGATCACGCTGCTGGTGCTCAACAAATTCCTCTGCGCTATCCTCGCCGCGGCCGGCATTTTTGCGGTGCTGCGCATCGCCTTCATAAGCTGATCCATGCCGCAAGCTTATCCGGTCACCGAGCATCTCTATGACGTTGTTGTCGTCGGCGCCGGCGGCGCGGGTCTGCGCGCGACCCTCGGCATGGCCGCCGCTGGCCTCAAGACCGCTTGCGTCACCAAGGTCTTCCCGACGCGCAGCCACACTGTCGCCGCGCAAGGCGGCATCGGCGCCGCGCTCGGCAATATGGGCGAGGACGACTGGCGCTGGCACATGTACGACACCGTCAAGGGCTCCGACTGGCTCGGCGACCAGGATGCGATCGAATATATGTGCCGCGAGGCGATCCCCGCAGTTTACGAGCTCGAGCATTTCGGCGTGCCGTTCTCGCGCACCGAAGATGGCCGCATCTACCAGCGGCCGTTCGGCGGGCATACGGTTCAATACGGCAAAGAGATGGCGAAGCGCGCCGCGGCCGCCGCCGATCGCACCGGCCACGCCATCATCCACACGCTCTATCAGCAATGCTTGAAAGCGCAGGCCGAGTTCTTCGTCGAATATTTCGCCATCGATCTGGTGATGGACGAAGACGGCACCTGCCGCGGGGTCCTCGCCTGGAACTTGGAAGACGGCACCCTGCATCGTTTTCGCGCGCATATGGTGGTGCTGGGGACCGGCGGTTACGGCCGCGCCTATTTCTCCTGCACCTCGGCGCACACTTGCACCGGCGACGGCAATGCGATGGTGTTGCGCGCCGGCCTGCCGCTGCAGGATATGGAATTCATCCAATTCCACCCGACCGGCATCTACGGCGCCGGCTGCCTCATCACCGAAGGCGCCCGCGGCGAAGGCGGCTATGTCACCAATTCCGAAGGCGAGCGCTTCATGGAGCGCTACGCGCCGTCAGCCAAAGATCTTGCGTCGCGCGACGTCGTTTCGCGCGCCATGACCATCGAGATCCGCGAAGGCCGCGGCTGCGGCCCGAACAAGGATTTCATCTATCTGCATTTGGAGCACCTCGACCCGAAGGTGCTGAAGGAGCGCCTGCCCGGAATTTCCGAGACCGCGAAAATCTTCGCCGGCGTCGATGTGACCAAAGAGCCGATCCCGATCCTGCCGACCGTCCACTACAACATGGGCGGCATCCCGACGAATTATCACGCCGAGGCCATCGCGCCGACGGCGACCGACCCCGATCACGTCGTGCCCGGCCTCATGGCCATCGGCGAGGCGGCTTGCGTCTCGGTGCACGGGGCCAACCGGCTCGGCACCAATTCGCTTCTCGACATCGTCGTCTTCGGTCGCGCCGCCGCCTTGCGCGCGGCTCAGATCGTCAAGCCCGGCCAGGCGCATAAGCCGCTCGCCGCAACCTGTGACGACAAGGCGCTGGCGCGCTTCGACCGCGTCCGCAATGCCAAGGGCAAGCTCAAGACCGGCGAAATTCGCTTGAAGATGCAGCGCATCATGCAAGAGGACTGCGCCGTCTTTCGCACCGCCGAGACCCTCGAGGCGGGCGCCAAGAAGATCGACGATGTCGCCGCCTCGATCAGCGACCTCGTGGTCAACGACCGTTCGCTCATCTGGAACAGCGACCTCGTCGAGGCCTTGGAGCTCGAGAACCTCATCGCCCAGGCCAAGGTGTCGATCTACTCGGCGGTCAATCGCAAGGAAAGCCGCGGCGCCCATGCGCGCGAGGATTTCCCCGATCGGAACGACAAGGAGTGGATGGTGCACACGGTGAGCTGGCTCGGCGACGACGGCAAGGTCCGGCTCGGCACGCGGCCCGTGCATCTCAATACCCTCTCGAACGAGGTCCAAACCTTCCCGCCCAAGGCGCGCGTCTACTGAGGCATCATGGCTGAGTTCACCCTGCCCGCGAATTCCAAGGTCGGCACCGGCAAGACCTATCCCGCCGCGGCCGGCGCCAAGCGCGTCAAGAATTTCAAGATCTATCGCTGGAATCCCGAAGACGGGCAGAATCCGCGGCTCGACACCTATCAGATCGATCTCGACCAGTGCGGCCCGATGGTTTTGGACGCACTGATCAAAATCAAGAATGAGGTCGACACGACGCTGACCTTCCGCCGCTCGTGCCGCGAAGGCATCTGCGGCTCCTGCGCGATGAACATCGACGGCACCAACACCCTCGCTTGCCTGAAGGCAATCGACGAGGTGAAGGGCGACGTCAAAATCTATCCGCTGCCGCATATGGAAGTGGTCAAGGACCTGGTGCCCGACCTCAACCGTATCTATGCGCAGTACCGGATGATCGAGCCGTGGCTCAAGGCGGACTCGCCGCCGCCGCCCGATCGCGAGCGCCGGCAATCGGTCGAAGAGCGCGCGAAGCTCGACGGGCTTTGGGAATGCATCCTGTGCTTTTGCTGCTCGACGAGTTGCCCCTCCTACTGGTGGAACGGCGACCGCTATTTGGGTCCCGCGATTCTGTTGCAGGCTTATCGCTGGCTTGCCGATAGCCGCGACGAGCATACGGGCGAGCGGCTCGACGCGCTGGAAGACCCGTTCCGCCTCTATCGCTGCCACACGATCATGAATTGTACGCGCACCTGCCCGAAGAATTTGAATCCGGCCAAGGCGATCGGCGAAATCAAGAAGATGATGGTCGAGCGCCGATGAGGCGCTGCTAGGCAAGCTTGACCCCGCCGCTCGCCGACGAGGATGCGGTTGCCGAAGGGCCGCTGGCTCTCTTTCATGCGCGGCTAAGCGCCGGCGAGCTCGCTCCCGATCCCTATCAGGCGCGTGCCGCGGCGCGGTTGCAGCGGCTTTGGGAAGAGCTCGGCGCCTATCGTCCCGGCAACGGCGCCGGCCTGCTCGCGCGATGGGGCCTCGGCAAGGCGCCGCCGCCCCCGCGCGGTATCTACATTTATGGCCGCGTCGGGCGCGGCAAGTCGATGCTCATGGACGCCTTCTTCGCGACCGTGCCGGGCGAGAAGAAGCGCCGCGTGCACTTCTTCGGCTTCATGGCCGATGTCCACGCCCGCATCCATGCCCGCCGTGCCGAGAAAGGCGATCCGATCGCACCGGTCGCACAAGCGATTGCCAGCGAGACGACGCTCTTATGCTTCGACGAATTCCATGTCGTCGATATCGCCGATGCGATGATCCTCGGCCGGCTGTTCAAGGCCTTGTTCGCGCGCGGCGTCGTGGTGGTCGCGACCAGCAAC
>DATGLO010000493.1:0-7382 GCA_035294105.1 Allostellaceae bacterium | reverse complement strand
TCGGTGATGAACGGCTTCCGCGCCGAGCTCTTGGGCCGCATCCTCGGCTTTAACGGCCATATCAACGTCTATGCCGCCCAGGGGCCGCTCACGAATTACGACGATCTCGCGACGACGATCAAGAAGCTGCAAGGCATCGTTTCGGTGACGCCGACGATCGAAGGCCAAGTGATGGCGACCGCCGGCTCGCAATCGGGCGGCGCGCTGGTGCGCGGCTTTACCGCCGAGGACTTGAAGGCGCAGCCGTTGATCGGCAGACATCTCTCGCAAGGCGCGCTCCAGAACTTCACCGGCAACAGCGTGATTATCGGCTATCGCCTCGCGCAGAATCTCGGCATCAAGCAAGGCGGCTCGATCACCCTGATCTCGCCGCAAGGCCAGGCAACGGTCTTCGGCACCGTGCCGCGGATCAAGAGCTACACCGTCGCCGGTACCTTCAATGTCGGCATGTATGAGTTCGACAATTCCGTCGTCTTCATGCCGATGGACACGGCGCAAACCTATTTCAACATCGGCAGCGCCGTCACCAGCCTCGAAGTGATGGTCAAGGATCCCGACAACGTGCGCGCTTATGATCGCGAGATCTACAACGCGCTCGGCAACAAGGTTCAGATCTTCGATTGGCAGCAGAGCAATTTGAGTTTCTTCAACGCCGTCGAGGTCGAGCGCAACGTCATGTTCCTGATCCTGACGCTGATCATTCTCGTCGCCGCGTTCAACATCGTCTCCAGCATGATCATGCTGGTGAAGGATAAGGGCCGCGACATCGCGATCCTTCGCACCATGGGCGCGAGCCGCGGCACGATTCTGCGCATCTTCATTCTCGCCGGCGCCAGCGTCGGCATCGTCGGCACTTTCCTCGGCTTCGTCATCGGTGTCGAGTTCGCGGAGCATATCGAGGCGATCCGCGAGTTCATCCAGTCGATCATCGGCACCGATCTGTTCTCCGCGGAGATTTATTTCCTCACGCAAATTCCCGCGCGCGTCGACCCCTACGAGGTCGGCGCGGTCGTCGGCATGGCTTTCGGCCTCTCGTTCCTCGCGACGATCTATCCGTCCTGGCGCGCGGCACAGCTCGATCCCGTCGAAGCGCTGCGATATGAGTGAGCTGTCATGACCGGCGCACCGACCTTGGAGCTGCGCCAGGTCGTCCGCACCTACAGCCAGGGCAGCGGCAAGCTGCCGGTGCTGCGCGGGGTAAACCTGGCGATCGCGCCGGGCGAGATCGTCGCGCTGGTCGGCCCATCAGGCTCGGGCAAATCGACTATGCTGCATCTCGCCGGCCTCTTGGAGCGTCCCGATGGCGGTCAGGTGCTGCTCGACGGCAAAGATTGCAGCCGCATGAGCGATGCCGAGCGGACGGCGGCGCGGCGCGGCGCGATCGGCTTCGTCTATCAGTTCCACCAGCTCCTGCCGGAATTCTCGGCGGCCGAGAATATCGTCCTGCCGCAGATGATCGCCGGTGTGCCGCGGCGGCGCGCCCGCGATCGCGCGGTCGAGCTCTTGCGCATGGTTGGCCTCGAGGCGCGGGCCGAGCATCGTCCGGCGCGGCTCTCGGGCGGCGAGCAGCAACCCGTCGCCATCCTTCGCGCGATCGCCAATCAGCCGCGGCTGCTCCTCGGCGACGAGCCGACCGGCAATCTCGATCAGCATACGGCCGACGAGGTGACCGCCGTGCTGCTCGATCTCGTCCGCCGCACCAAGCTCGCCGCCCTCATCGCCACCCACAACCTCGACCTGGCGCGGCGCATGGACCGCATCCTCGCGCTCGAGGACGGTAAAGTGGTGGAGAAGGGTTAGAGCAGCTTCTGGAATTCCGGCGGCGGCGTGATATCGAAGGCGTTGGCGCTGCAGCACACCATCGAGAACTGGCCGACGCCGGCGATGAGGCCGACGAGATCGTCGGTGCCGAAGAGCTTCTCGGCCTCTTTATAGGTCGCTTCGCTGAGGCTCTTATTCGTCAAAAGCTCCTTGGCGAGCTTATGCGCCATCGCTTCGCGCGGATTGGGCAGGTCGGGCGTCTTGCCGGCGTTGATCGCGTCGATCGTCGCCTGATCGAGTCCCTGGTTCAGCGAATTGCGCGCCTGCGCGCCCCAGGGATATTTGGCATTCCAGAATCGACAAACCGTTAGTACAGCAATTTGCCGCTCGCGGCCCGAAAGTTTGAACGAGCCGATCGCCTTGCCCATCTCTTGCGCGGCGGTAAAGAGCCTGGGGTTGCGGATATAGGCGTAGTAGGGCCCGCCGACCGGCGCGTTGGCCGCTTTGGCGGCATCGTAGACTTTGCCTTGCTCCGCGTTCATCTCTTCGCGCTTCAGGATCGTGATGCGGGTCATGCTGCCCTCCCTTGGTTGGCGTCGTTGCGCCGCAGTGTAGCGGCTGGCGGTGCTCTTGTAGAATCTCCTTGCGCGCTTGCCGCGCTCTGCCAAGCTTGATCCCGATGCCGCACGCCGATTTCATCCATCTCCGCACCCATTCTGCTTATTCGCTCTCGGCCGGCGCGATCAAGGTCAAGGCGCTGGTCGAATTGGCGAAGAAAAACGCCATGCCCGCCGTGGCGATGACCGATACCGGCAATCTGTTCGGCGCGCTCGAATTCGCCATCGCGGCGGCCGACTCGGGGGTGCAGCCGATCGTCGGCTGCGAGCTCGGGCTCAAGCGTACGGATCTGGATAATTTGCGACTCGCCGCGCGGATGGGGCCGACGCTGCCGCCCGATCCGATCGTCGTGCTGGTGCAAAGCGAGACCGGCTATCGCAACCTGCTCTCGCTGGTCAGCAAATCCTTCTTGGAGACGACTGGGGGCGAGGCGCCGCAGATCGATCTTGCCGCGCTTGACGGCCGTAGCGACGGCCTTATCGCGCTGACCGGCGGGCCGACAGGTCCGGTCGGCCGCTTGCTGCTCGACGGCCAGAAGTCCGCCGCCGAAGCGATGCTGCAGAAGCTCGCGGCGCTGTTCCCGGGCCGGCTCTATGTCGAGCTCATGCGCCACGGCATGCCGGCAGAGGAGCGCATCGAGAACGATCTCATCGATCTCGCTTATAAGCGCGACCTGCCGCTGGTCGCGACCAACGACGCGTTCTTTCCCGATCCGAGCTACGAGGAAGCGCATGACGTGCTGCTTTGCATCGAGCAGGGCGTCACCTTGGCCGAGCCCAATCGCCGCCGCCTCACCGGCCAGCATTATTTCAAATCGCCCGCCGAGATGCGGCTGCTCTTTGCCGACATTCCGGAAGCTTGCGACAACACGCTGGTGATCGCGCAACGCTGCGCCTTCATGCCCGAGCCGCGCAAGCCGATCTTGCCGCCCTTCCCGATGCAAAGCGGCCGCAAGGAAGAAGAAGAGCTGCGCAGCGTCGCCCTCGCCGGGCTTGAGGAGCGACTCAAATCGCACGTCTTTCGCGAGGAGATGAGCGCGGCGGAGCGCGAAGCCGCCGCTAAGCCCTATCGCGAGCGTTTCGAATACGAGCTCGGCGTCATCATCAAGATGGGCTTCGCCGGCTATTTCTTGATCGTCTCGGAATTCATCCAATGGGCGAAGGCGCAAGGCATTCCGGTCGGGCCGGGCCGCGGCTCGGGCGCCGGCTCGCTCGTCGCCTGGGCACTCACCATCACCGATATCGACCCGATGCGCTTCGGTCTCATCTTCGAGCGCTTCCTCAATCCCGAACGCGTATCGATGCCCGATTTCGACGTCGATTTCTGCCAGGAGCGGCGCGACGAGGTGATCCGCCACGTGCAGCAGAAATACGGTCACGACCGCGTCGCGCAGATCATCACCTTCGGCAAGCTCCAGGCGCGCGCGGTGCTGCGCGATGTCGGCCGCGTGCTCGGCATGCCCTACGGCCAGGTCGATAAGATCTGCAAGCTGGTACCGAACAATCCTGCCGCTCCCGTCACGTTGAAAGAAGCGATCGAGGGCGAGCCGGCGCTGCAGCAGATGCGCGACGAGGACGAATCGGTCGCGCGCTTGATCGCGATCGCCTTGAAGCTCGAAGGCCTTTATCGCCACGCCTCGACGCATGCGGCGGGCGTCGTCATCGGCGACCGGCGGCTCGACGAGCTGGTGCCGCTCTACCGCGATCCGCGCTCCGACATGCCGGTCACCGAGTTCAGCATGAAATACGTCGAACTCGCCGGCCTCGTGAAGTTCGACTTTCTCGGCTTGAAAACGCTCGACGTGCTCGCGAAGGCGGTCGATCTCATCGCGGCGCGCGGCGCGCCGCTCGATCTCGCGCATATACCGCTCGACGATGCCAAGACCTATGCCTTGATCGCCCGCGGCGACACGCACGGCATCTTCCAACTGGAAAGTTCGGGCATGCGCGACAGCTTGCGCAAGCTCAAGCCCAACCGGTTCGAAGACATCATCGCGATGAACGCGCTCTATCGGCCGGGCCCGATGGACAGCATCCCGAGCTACATCAGGCGCAAGAACGGCGAGGAGGAGGTTTCCTATCCCCATCCGCTGCTGGAGCCCATCCTCAAGCCGACCTATGGGGTCTTCACCTATCAGGAACAGGTGATGCAGGCGGCTCAGATCATGGCGGATTACAGCCTCGGCAGCGCCGACCTCCTGCGCCGCGCGATGGGCAAGAAGATCAAGTCGGAGATGGTCGCGCAGCGCGCGAATTTCGTCGCCGGCGCCGTCAAGAAAGGTATCGACGAGGGCCAGGCAAATTTCGTGTTCGATCTGATGGAGAAATTCTCGGGCTACGGCTTCAACAAATCGCATTCGGCGCCCTATGCGCTCATCGCCTACCAGACCGCCTATCTCAAAGCGAATTATCCGGTCGAATTCCTCGCGGCGTCGATGACGCTCGATCTCGGCAATACGGACAAGCTCAACGAGTTTCGCCAGGAGTGTGCGCGGCTCGCGATCAAAGTGCTGCCGCCGGACATCAACCGCTCCGAGGTCGAATTCTCGGTCGAAGAGACACGCGACGGCGCGGCCATCCGCTATGCGCTCGCAGCCGTCAAAGGCGTCGGCGCGGCGGCGATGCGCGAGATCGTCGCCGAGCGCAACGCGAACGGCGCGTTCAAGGACCTGTTCGATTTCGCCCGCCGCCTCGATGTGAAGAGCTTCAACCGGCGGCAATTCGAAAGCCTGGTTCGTGCCGGCGCGTTCGATTGCCTCAATCCCAATCGCGCCCAGACCTTTGCTGGGATCGAGCTGCTGCTGCGCCATGCCAGCGTTGCGGCGGAAGAACGGGCGAGCAATCAAGTCAGCCTTTTCGGCGATGCCGGCACGGCGCCGGGCCAGCGCACCGCCTTGCCGCAAGTCCAGGATTGGTCGGCGCTCGACCGGTTGCAGCAGGAGTTCGCCGCGCTCGGCTTTTATCTTTCGAGCCATCCGCTCGACGCTTACGGCAAGTCGCTCGTCCGTGTCGGCGTGGTGCGCTACGCGGAGTTGAGCGAGCGTCTCGCCGCGGGCGGCTCGACCCGCTTCAAGCTTGCCGGCATCGTCCTCGGCCGCAAAGAGCGATCCTCGTCCGAGGGGCGGCGTTTCGCCTTCGTCCAGATGTCGGATGCCAGCGGCACCTTCGAGGTAACGCTGTTTTCGGAAGTGCTGGCGCAGGCGCGCGAACTCTTGGACAGCGGCAAGCCGCTTTTGGTTACCGTCGATATCCGCGCCGATGACGACGCGCTGCGCCTGACCGCTCAGCGCGTCGAGCCGCTCGAGCGCGTCGTCGCCCAGGCGGCCGCGGGGTTGAAGGTCGTGCTCGGCGATGCGGGCGCGCTCGCCGCCTTTAAGAGCCTCTTACAGGGCGAGGCAGGCGGCCGGGGGCACGTGAATGTCGTGGTGCCGCTGCCGACGCGCGAAGTCGAGATCGCGCTGCCGGGCGGCTTCAAGATCGGCCCGCAGGTGCTGTCGGCGGTGCAGCGGCTGCCCGGCGTCCTTTCGGTGCAAGAAATTTAGGCGCGGCGTTCGCCGGATTTACAGAGCGCGGGGTCCAAGTAAAAGATTCCTGCGCTTTCCTGTAAATCTTGGTTAATTACTGAAGATACGCGTAAAACTATTGGATTCCATAAGGTTATGGGGAGCGTTAACCTTAGATTGATGTTGCGTCATAGTCGGGCCGCTTCTATATTCATCCTTAATCCGCGATAACCTTAAGAACGGGTCGCGGCCAGGGAACGCCGGTCGCGTTCCGTTTCCAGGGGGCCGAAGAACGATGGCTGGACGCACGACTGGTATTCAAAGCCGTCCGGGATGGACGCTGGAGCCCGATCTCGATCCGGTCGACGACCAATTGCGTCGCCGCCGCTGGCGGATTCTGCGCGTCGCATTGCCTTACGGTCATGGGCTCGATCCTTTGCCCGCCTGGGTTAAGACGCCCGAGCAATTCATCGGCTGGCTGATCGGCCGCCTCACGCCGCAAGCGCTCAAAAACTATTTCGAGGATCTCGAGGAGATCGCGAAACAGACCTGCGACCTCGAATTGCTGCGGCTCGCGCGGAAATATCTCGCGCCGCGCTGACAAGCCGAGAAACGTCGGCGGACTTTGCATACGCTTCGACGCGCAAAGGCTAAGTCGTTGATTCGCCTGATCTGGCCTGCTCCTTGCTGATCAAAGAAGCAAAGGGGCTGGCGTCACCGCGCAGCTACCCAAAGTTCAGGGAAGGTCTCCGAAGCAGCGATCGCTTCGGTCGATCCGGCAACGACCGGATCGCACCGAGGCGATCCTTTATTTCCCTTCTCACAATCGCTCATACGAAGGCGTCGCGATTGTGCTCTTGTGAGCGGCGCGGAATTTTTTAAAATGATCGGCCGTTAACGCTGACGCCCCACGCGTCGGCAAGGAGGGTGGCAGTCGTGTCGCCGCAAGTTTATCGCAGCGGTAAGTTTTCGGTCGGGCAGATCGTTCGGCATCGCCTCTATTCGTTTCGCGGCGTGATCTTCGACGTCGACCCGGTCTTCAACAATACGGACGAATGGTACAACTCGATCCCGGCCGAGCGGCGGCCGTCCAAGGATCAGCCTTTCTATCATCTGCTGGCACAAAACGCGCAGGGCGGGCCGTACGAGGCTTATGTCTCGGAGCAGAATCTCGTACCCGATTCCGAGAACGGCCCGATCAGCCATCCGACGATCGATACGATCTTCGAGCGCTTCGCCGGCGACCGTTACGTCATTCGCGCGAGCCGGCGGCAGTGAGGGCTTAGCGGCTCTTCCAGGTGAAGACGGATGAGACCGCGTAGTTCCAGACGGAGCCCATGACGATGCCGGCGATGCCGGCGACCCACCACACGTGCCGCTGCGCGAAGAGATAGGACGCGACGCCGATATTGGCGGCGAGGCCGAAGCTGCAGATCACGACGAAAGACAAGAGCCCGCGCAGGATGCCCCAGCCTTTGAGGCGGCGATCGGCGTAAGTGAA
>DATGLO010000492.1:0-2516 GCA_035294105.1 Allostellaceae bacterium | reverse complement strand
TCGACGGCTTTTTCGCCGCGCGGCTGGTGCGGAACTGACCTGCGGATCGAGGGCAGTTCGCCGCCTTGACAGAAGCGCGCATGGATGGCTTTCTCGCCATTATGCGCAACGACGAACCTCTCCTCACTTGGCCCAAAGAGGGCCCGACCCGTGCGCCCTACCGGGTGATGCACGACCCCGAGATCTATCGCCAGGAGATGGACCGCATCTTCCGCGGCCCGACCTGGAATTATCTCTGTCTCGACATCGAGATCCCGAATCCCGGCGACTACAAGACCAGCTTCATCGGCGAGGTGCCGATCATCGTCTGCCGCGACGAGAACGGCGAGATCCACGGCCTCATCAATCGCTGCGCCCATAAGGGCGCGATGCTGTGTATCGACCCGGTCGGCAACAAGAAGCAATTCGCCTGCGTCTATCACGCCTGGACCTACGATCTCAAAGGCGACCTGACTTCGGTCGCCTTCCAGAAGGGCCTTGCCGGCAAGGGCGGCATGCCGGCGGATTTCGATGCGACAAAGCACGGTCTCACCAAAATCCGCGTCGAGAATTTTTGCGGCCTGATCTTCGGCACTTTCAGCGACCAGGTCGAGAACGTCGAAGCCTATCTCGGCCCCGACATGACGAAGCAGGTGCGCCGCGTCTTCTGCAAGCGGATCGAGGTGCTGGGCTATTACCATCAGGTTCTGCCCAACAACTGGAAGCTTTATATGGAGAATTCGCGCGATCCTTATCACGCGACCATTCTCCATGCCTTCTATGCCACCTTTAAGCTCAACCGCCTCTCGATGCAGGGCGGCGTCGCCCTCGGCAAGCACGGCTGGCACAACCTGCTTTATTCCGTCGCCGAGCGCGACATCCAGCGCGACAATTACGAAGGCGGCCATCTGCGCTCGGTCATTCGCGACGTCGGCTTGGCCGATTCGACCTTCCTCGACCGGCGGCAGGAATTCGACGACGGCGTCACCGTCGCCATCCAGTCGATCTATCCGACCTGCAACATCCAGCAGATCTACAACACGCTCGCCATCCGCCACACCGTGCCGCTGGGCCTCGAGAAGGCCGAGCTGCATTGGACCTGCTTCGGCTACAAGGACGACGACGAAGAGCTGCGCCGCATGCGCAACCTGCAAGCCAATCTCATCGGCCCGGCCGGCTACGTGTCGATGGAGGACGGCTCGGTCGGCGGCTATGTCCAGCGCGGCATCGCCGGCGCCGAGGAAGACGCGGCGGCGATCATGGAGATGGGCGGCCGCGACATCGCGCCGCAGCCGGGCATCCGCGCGACCGAAGTGGCGCTGCGCGGCTTCTGGCAGGCCTATCGCGAGCTCATGGGCTTTTAGGGTCATGGCGATTGTTTCCGAGGCGGTGCACCACCAGATCGAGGCGCTGAACACGCGCTATATCCGCGCGATCGACGACGACAAGCTCGAGGACTGGCCGGCGCTCTTCACCGATCCGTGTTTCTATCGCATCGTCAGCCGCGAGAATTTCGCGCGCAACCTGCCGCTCTCGGTGATGGAATGCGCGAGCCGCGGCATGCTGATCGATCGCGTCACCGGCTATCGCCGCGTCAATGTCTATGAGCCGCAGCGCTATACGCATCTGCTGTCGGGCCTCGTCATCGAGCCGATCGATGCGAGCCATGTCCGCTGCACGCAGAATTACGCGGTCGTCCGCACGATGGTGACCGGCGAGATGACGGTATTCGCGGCCGGCGTCTATCTCGATCGCGTGCGGCTCGGCGACGAGGCGCTCTTCGAGGAGCGCATCGTCGTCCAGGAATCGCGGCGCGTCGACACGCTGCTCGTCATTCCGCTTTAGCCCGGCGCGGCGCGGAAGCTCAGGCGACCGCCCGATCGGCGGACAGGGGAGCGAGCGCGATCCTCACGCGCGTGCCCGCTCCGACGTCGCTCGCGACGGAAACCGTTCCGCCATGTTGCTCGATGATTTGCTTGGCGGCGGGAAGCCCGAGCCCGGTCCCGAAGCTCTTCGTGCTGAAGAGGGGCTCGAATATCTTCGTCATGGTCTCGGCATCGATGCCCGGCCCGGTATCTTCGATCACGATGGCAACGCTCGGCACCGCGACGGTCGATACGGTGATCCGCCGTTCGGTGCATGCGGCGGACCGGATCGCTTCCACGGCATTGTCGAGCATGTTGCTGAGAACCCGTTGGAAGCGGTCGCGGTCCAGCGCGACCAGCGTCTCCGGAGCGGCCAA
The DNA here is from genome assembly GCA_035294105.1 of Allostellaceae bacterium. Taxonomy (GTDB): domain Bacteria; phylum Pseudomonadota; class Alphaproteobacteria; order ATCC43930; family CGMCC-115725; genus CAIKMD01. Next base: position 295 of record DATGLO010000492.1, on the reverse strand, counting down.
TCGCCGTACGACCTCGATCCCATCCGGCGCGCCGTATTTGTCGAGCACATCGCCGACCCACGGATCGAGGCGGGTGGGCTGCTGTCTAAGTTGTCGCGGCTGCGTGAAGTCGAGCAGATCGGCGATCAGGTGCTCACAGCGCATGATGTTGCGGTCGAGACGGGCGAACAGGCGCTCGAGCGCCAGCCCATGCGCGGCCGCAACCTCCTTGAGGGTGTAAACCGTATTGCTGATGGCGCTGAGCGGATTGCGAAACTCGTGCGCCACCGTGGCCGTGAGCTCTCCCAGGGCCGAG
>DATGLO010000491.1:0-4180 GCA_035294105.1 Allostellaceae bacterium | reverse complement strand
GATCCGCGCGCGCTCGATGCGCTCGAGCGCCGCTTCATCGCCCGCGCGGCGCTGGTAACGCCCAACGCGCCCGAGGCCGAAGCGCTGACCGGGCGGCGTATCGCCGGGCTGGACGATATGCGCCGCGCCGCCGAGGCGCTGCTCGAAGCCGGCGCCAAGGCGGTGATGGTGAAGGGCGGCCATGTCGCCGGCGATGTGGTGCGCGATCTCGTCGTGACGGCGAGCGAGAGCTTTACCCTCGAAGCCAAGCGCATCGAGACGCAGCACACGCACGGCACCGGCTGCACGCTCGCCTCGGCGATCGCCGCCGGCCTTGCGCAAGGCATGGCGCTGAGAGCGGCGATCGAGCGCGCGCATGCCTATGTGCAGCAAGCGATCCGCACCGCGCCGGGAATCGGCGGCGGGCACGGTCCGCTCAACCACGCTTGGATGATCCAGCCCTAAGTGCATTGCTGGTTGACCCAGCGGATGGCATCGCGGAAACTGCGCCGCGATAATTCGGCATAGGGAGGATCGTTTGAGACTGCGTGATTTCGCGCGTCGCGCACTGCCGGCGCTGTCGGGGCTTGCCATCGCGGCGCTTGCCGTACCGGCCGCTCGGGCCGAGGACGCGACGCTCGCCATTCCCGGGCAGAACGTGCTGTTTCTCGCGCGCTACATCGCCGACGATCAGCATCTCTGGTCGAAGGAAGGCCTCAACGTCAAAATCCTCAATATCATCGGCATCGGCTCGATGAACGCGGTCATCGCCGGCTCGGCCGATTTCTCGATGGGTTCGGGTCCCACCATCACGCGCGCCTGGGCCAAGGGCCAAAAAGTCGTCGCGCTTCTGACGGCGATCGGCCAGTCCGGCCAGTCGGTCGTGATCCGCAGGGACATCGCGGACAAAGCACATTTCGATCCGAAAGCGCGGATCACCGAGCGCGGCAAGGTTTTGAAGGGCCTCACCATTGCCGTCGGCGGCGTCGGCGCTATTCCCGACATCGTGCTGAAGGTCGTTGCCAAGGATGCGGGCCTGGCGCCGAGCGACGTGGTCGCAACGCCGATGCAGCCGCCGGAATTCATGGCCGCTTTCGCGAACAAGCAGATCGACGGCTTTTCCAACAGCCCGCCTTTCGTCGAGCAGGTGCTGAGCGACGGCAGCGGCGTGCTGGTCAGCGATTCGCGCATCGGCGAGCCCAAGGAATTCTCGCCGGTTTCGGCTTCGCTGTTGATGGCGCGCGGCGATTTCTGCGCCGCGCATAAATCGATTTGCGAGAAGATGGTGCACGGCGTTTACGAAGCGACGCAGATCATCCTGCACGATCCGCAAACCTCGATCGCGGTGATGAAGGCGCATTTCGGCAATTACAGCGACAAGGTGCTCGAGGCCGCCTATCAGACCGTGAAGGACATGACGCCCGACGATCCGAAGACGACGGTGCAGGACCTGGAAAACGGCGACAACATGAACGAAGCGGCCGGCTTCCTGAAGCCGCAGGACAAGTTGCCCGATTACAAGCCGCTCATCGACAACAGCTACGTGAAGTAGCGTTGCGAAAGGAAAAACTGTCATGGCAGGTAAGTTCAAGAACATCGCCGTTGCCGTTTTGGGGCTGACGGCACTGGGTTTTGCCGTGCCGCAAGCGCGCGCGGAGGATGCTACCCTCGCCATTCCGGCGCAGAACCTGCTATTTCTGACACAGTATATTGCAGCGGATCAGCACCTTTGGGAAAAGCAGGGTCTCAACACCAAGGTGATCTACATCACCGGCATCGGCGCGACGAATGCGGTGATCGCGGGCTCGGCCGATTTTTCGATGGCCTCGGGCCCGACGGTGACGCGCGCCAATGCGAAGGGCCAAAAGCTCGTGGCGCTCTTGACCGCGATCAACAAGTCCGGCCAGTCGGTCGTCATCCGCAAGGAAGTCGCCGATGCGGCGCATTTCGACCCCAAGGCCCCGCTTGCGGAGAGAGCCAAGGTACTGAAAGACAAGAAGATCGCCGTCAGCGCCGTCGGTGCCATTCCCGATGCCGTGCTGCGTATCGTCGCGAAGGATGGCGGTCTTGGACCGAACGATTTCGTCGTGCCCCCGATGCAGCCGCCGGAGTTCATGGCGGCGATGGCAAACAAGTCGATCGACGGCTTCTCCAACTCGCCGCCGTTTCCTGAGCAATTGCTCGCCGCGGGCACCGGCGTGCTGGTCAGCGATGCGCGGCTTGGCGAGCCGACCGAGTTCGATCCCGTGTCGTCATCGCTGTTGCTGGCGCGCGCTGATTTCTGCGCCAAGAATCAATCGACTTGCGAGAAGATGGTGCACGCGCTCTACCAGGCGACGCAGATCATCCTCCACGATCCACAGACTTCGCTCGCGGTCGTCAAGGCGCATTTCGGTACCGCCTATGACGAGAAGGTGCTCGAAGCCGCTTACGACACGGTGAAAGCCATGACGCCGGAAAAGCCCGTGACCACGGCCCAGATGTTGGAGAATGGCGACAACATGAATGTCGCCGCCGGCTTCATGAAGGCAGAGGAAAAGCTGTCCGATTACAAGCCGCTGATCGACAACAGCTATGTGAAATAGCGCGGCCGGCGGAAGGCGAACGACATGCGCGTCGGCATCTTCGATCACCTCGATCGCGGCGAGATACCGCTCGGCCAGCAATACGAGGAAAGGCTGCAACTGGTCGAAGCGGCCGAGGCCGCGGGCATCGAGAGTTATCACCTCGCCGAGCATCATTGGAATCCGGTCGGCATGGCGCCGCAGCCGGGCATCTTCCTCGGCGCGGCAGCCAAGCGCACCAAGCGTATCCGTCTCGGGCCGCTCGCTTATGCGCTTGCCTTCCACAATCCGCTGCTGCTCGCCGAGGAAGTGGCGATGCTCGATCAGCTGTCGGACGGGCGCTTCGAATTCGGCGTCGGTCGCGGCATCTCGCCATGGGAGCTGTCGATGTACGGCATCACCATGAACGAGACCCGCGACCTCTTCCGCGAGGCGATGGAGGTGATGATCCAGTATTTCACCGCCGATCGCGTCACCCATCGCGGCGCGCGCTGGCAGTATTACGACGTGCCGGTCGAGATAAAGCCGGTGCAGAAGCCGTTTCCGCCGCTGTGGTACGGCTCGTCCTCGGGCGCCACGCGCGACTATATCGCCTCGCTCGGCGCCGCGATGAACGCGGGCTGGGCGCCGGCGGCGCGCATCAAGCAGGCGGTCGACGCTTATCGCGAGGCCTGGAGCCGCAACAAGGACGCGCCGCTGCGCCAAGGCCGCGAGGAAGAGCCGAAGCTCGGTCTCGTGCGCATGCTGGTGATCGCCGATAGCGATGCCGAGGCGGAGAAGCTCGGCGAAGCCGCGTATCAGCGCTGGTATCAGAGCCTCGAGCAGCAAGCGCATAGCTACGGCTTCACGGCGCTGTTTTTATCGGGCTCTTACGAAGTTGCGCGCCGCCGCGTCGGCTGCGTCATCGCCGGCTCGCCCGAGACGGTGAAGGCAGAGCTGTTGCGCGATATTGCCACGGCCGGCGTCAACTATCCGCTGCTGCAGATCGCTTTCGGCAATCTCAGCCATGCGCAATCGCTGAAGACGCTCGACCACCTGAGGCGCCATATCTTGCCGGCGATTAAAAAACTTTAACGCGTCTGCGACATCTGTCGCACTGAATAGATCGTTTTTTGCGACATAATCGCGGGCGTGACGCCGCGCTCGCGCCTGCTCCTGATCCTCGGTCTCGCTGTCGCGATCTTCGGCGGCGGCGCGCTCGCGCTCACCCTCGTCGAGCAATCGGCCGAGCCAGCGGCGGTCGCGGTCGATACCGCGTCAGGGGCCGCAATCGGCGGCCCGTTCACGTTGGTCGATGCCCGGGGCCAGACCGTCACTGACCGGAATTTTCACGGCAAATGGATGCTGGTCTATTTCGGCTATACCTTCTGTCCGGATGTCTGTCCGACGACGCTCACCAACATTGCGCAGGCGCTGGTGCAGCTGCGCTCTCACGCCACCGATCTCCTGCCGGTCTTCATCACCATCGACCCGCAGCGCGATACGCCCAAGGTCATGGGCGATTATGTCAAAGCCTTCGATCCGCGCATCGTCGGCCTGACCGGCAGCAAGGCGCAGATCGCGAAAGTGGCGCAGGAATATCACGTCTATTACGCCAAGCAGGCGAATAGCGGCAGCGGCGACGACTACCTCGTCGA
>DATGLO010000490.1:0-2838 GCA_035294105.1 Allostellaceae bacterium | reverse complement strand
CGGCGGACCGCAAAGCAATTTCGTTTGGACGACGCGCATCGTCTGCGCCGAGAAAGGCGTGCCTTATCAGCACCTCGCCGTCCTGCCGCATACGCCCGAAGTCGACGCCATTCACCCATTCGGCAAGATTCCGGCGATGCGCCATGGCGACGTCACCTTGTGCGAATCGCGCGCGATCATTTCCTATATCGACAAGACCTTCGCCGGGCCGTCTTTGATCCCGAGCGATCCGGTCGTCGCGGCGCAAGTCGAGCAATGGGCCTCGATCGTCTGCACGACGCTCGACCCGCTGTGGCTGCGGCAGTATTACGCCGCTTATGTCCTCGCCGTGCGCGCGGGCAAGAGCGAACCCGACCGCGCGCGCATCGAGGAAACCATTCCGCGGATGGCACCGCAATTCCAAGTCATGGATCGCGCCGTCGCCAAGACGGGCTATCTCGTCGGCTCGAGCTTCACCCTCGCCGACGCCTATCTGACGCCGATCGCGTTCTACATGAGCGCGGTGCCCGAAAGCGCGGCGCTGACGGCGAAGGCGCCTAACCTCAAAGCCTATGTCGAGCGTCAGATGGCGCGGCCGAGCGTGCAGCAAACCAAGCCGCAGAATCTCGTGCACGAGATGATGCGGCGCTGAACAACCGGCGCGGATTGTGACGTAAATCGCCGCCACGGCGGCGAATAGCGGGGATAAGTCGGAACGCCCTTCTAGCCCAAGCGGTTTGCTTGTGGAGGGCGAAGCGCAAGCTGTGCATCCTTTGTGAGCGCCTTGCTCTTTGCCGACACCGAAGCGAGCGTCTAAAGTCCGTCACATGGCCGACAGCTCCGCGACCCAGCTTTTCCCCGAGGATGCGAGGAACGCCGCGCGCACTGGCATCCTGCCGTTCCAGGCGATCAATGCCATGCTGCGCGAGCACGAGATCTGGTCGAAGACCGAGATCCTCGCCGACCAGGTGCAGCCGGCGAGCATCGATCTGCGCCTCGGCCCGATAGCCTATCGCGTGCGCGCGAGCTTCTTGCCCGGGCCCGACTACACGGTGCTCGACAAGATGCAGCAGCTCGACGCCTATCCCGTCGATATCGGCCATGGCGCCGTCTTGGAAAAAGGCTGCGTCTATGTCGTGCCGCTTTTGGAAGCGCTCAATCTCAAAAGCGGCGTCACCGCTTTCGCCAACCCCAAGAGCTCGACCGGACGGCTCGACATCCTGACCCGGCTGATCGGCGATTACAGCCATAGCTTCGACCGGCTCGATAAGGGCTATCAGGGGCCGCTCTATGTCGAGATCGCGCCGCGCACCTTCAGCGTCGTCGTGCGCACCGGCACGCGGCTCAACCAGCTGCGCTTCCGCCGCGGCTCGCCGGTGATCGCCGCGAGCGAGCTGCAGCGCCTGCACGATGAAGGCCAGCTCATCCTATCGAACGCGACCGATCAGAATTTCATCGAGCGTAAGATGCTGCGCCTCTCGGTCGATCTGCATGGCGGCGGCAAAGGCCGGCTTATCGGCTATCGCGCGAAGAAGCACACCGATCGCATCGACGTCGAAAAGATCGCCGCGTACGACCCGCTCGATTTCTGGGAGCCGATCCACTATCACCGCGACCCGCCGCTGATCCTCGATCCCGACGCCTTTTACATCCTCGTCACCAAGGAGGCGGTGCGCATTCCGCCCGACTTCGCCGCCGAGATGGTCGCCTATGACACGTCGGTCGGCGAGTTCCGCGTCCACTATGCCGGCTTTTTCGATCCCGGCTTCGGCTGGGGCGACGCGGTTAGCCGTGCCGTGCTGGAAGTCCGGTCGCACGAAGTGCCGTTCACCTTGGAAGACGGCCAGACCGTCGGCTGGCTGCAATATGAGCGGATGGCGGGGCGGCCGGACCGGCTCTACGGCGCCGGCATCAAATCCAATTATCAGGGCCAGAGCCTGCAGCTTGCCAAGCAGTTCAAGCCGTTCGGCGGCTGACGGCCGCGGCTAAGCCCTGGCTTCACAACGCTTAATTCCCATAAACCTTTTATTAACCATCGCTCTATCAAAGTTAAGAGGTGATGAATCTCCGCGCGGGCTTGCGGCGCCTCGGCCGCCCTGCGAATCTCTGGGGAGACAACCTTGCGGGCGTCGACTGTGGCCAGACCGGAACTCAGCGTGAAGCACCAGACCGTCGCGATCATCGACGACCGCGCCACCAATCTGAAGATTCTGGAGCGCCTCGCCGGCTCGCTGATGGAGGGGATCGAGGTCAAGATCTTCGACCGGCCGCAGAAAGTGCTCGATGCCGCGCCGTCGCAGCCGCCGGATCTCGTCATCACCGATTTCAACATGCCCGAGCTCGACGGCGCCGAATTCATCCGCCGCTTCCGCGCCATCCCGTCTTGCGCCGACGTGCCGGTGATCGTCATCACCGCTTACGAGGACCGAGCGCTGCGCTATCAGGCGCTCGAAGCCGGAGCGACCGATTTCCTGCTCTCGCCGGTCGATCATCACGAGTTCCGCGTGCGCTCGCGCAACCTTCTCACCCTGCGCCGCCAGCAATTACAGCTGAAAGAGCGCGCCTCCTCGCTCGAGCAGAAGATGCTTGCCGACCAGCGCCGCCATCGCAACGCGCTGCGCGAGAGCCACGAATTGTTGATGCGCGTGATCGACGCCGTGCCGGTGATGGTCGCGGCAACCGATCGCGAAGGCCGCTATGTCTTCGTCAACGACTGGTTCGCCAAGCGCATCGGCAAGCCGGCGGCCGAAATCATCGGCCTGACGCCCATCCAGGTGCGCGACGATCTTCCCGCGCGCACCGCCATGGAGCGCGACCGCCGCATCGTCGCCGGGCTCGATCCGCCCGGCGCCTTCGAGG
>DATGLO010000489.1:0-6719 GCA_035294105.1 Allostellaceae bacterium | reverse complement strand
GGATCGAGGAGCCGCGCGCCCGTCGAGGCGACCATCACCGGATCGACCACCAGCGGCACCGTCGGCGCGGCGCGCTCGAGCGCCTCGCCGGCGACCTCGATGACGCTGTGATCCAAAAGCATGCCGGTCTTGATGCAATCGGCACCGATATCGGCGAGCACGCTGTCGATCTGGCGCTTCACGAAATCGGGCGCGACCGGCAGGATGCCCTGGACGCCGATCGTGTTTTGCGCCGTGAGCGCCGTGACTGCCGTCGCCGCATAGGCGCCGAGCGTTGTGACCGCCTTGATGTCCGCTTGGATGCCGGCGCCGCCGCCCGAATCCGAGCCGGCGATGATCAGCACGCGGCCTTTCATTCCGCGGCGCTTTCCTCCGCGACCCCGGCCGCGGCCGCAGCCTGGGCGATCTCTTCGATCACCGCCGTAAGCAGCTTCTCGTCCTCGCCCTCGGCCATGATGCGCAAGAGCGGCTCGGTGCCGGATTTCCGCACGAGCAGCCGCCCCGATTGGCCGAGGCGTTTTTCGGCGGCGCCGATCGCCGCCTTGACCGCGTCGGACTCCAGCGCAAGGCCCCCGTCGCAGCGGACGTTGTGCAGGATTTGCGGCACCGGCTCGAACACCTTGCCGACCTGGCTCGTCGGCGCGTCGGTCTCGACGACCGCAGCCAGCACCTGCAGCGCGGCGATGAGGCCGTCGCCCGTCGTCGAGAAATCGCCCATGATGATGTGGCCCGATTGCTCGCCGCCGAGATTGCTGCCGATCCGGCGCATGGCCTCGACGACATAGCGATCGCCGACGCCGGTGCGAGTCAGCGGGATCGCCTTGCTGTGCAAGAAACGCTCGAAGCCGAGATTCGACATCACGGTCGCCACGACGCCGGCCGGCGAAAGCTGCCCCGCGCGATGCCAGCCCATGGCGATGAGCGCCATCAGCTGATCGCCATCGAGGAGCTGCCCGTTCTCGTCGGCAATGATGAGGCGATCGGCGTCCCCATCCAGCGCGATGCCGATATCGGCGCCCTGCGCGACAACCTCGCGCTGCATCGCCGTGGTCGAAAGCGAGCCGCAATCGCGGTTGATGTTGAGCCCGTCGGGCTTGACGCCCATCGGGATAACCTCGGCGCCAAGCTCCCACAACACGGTCGGCGCGACCTTGTAGGCGGCGCCATGCGCGCAATCCAGCACGACCTTAAGGCCCTCGAGGCGCAACCCGCGCGGGAAGCTCGATTTCACGAATTCGATATAGCGGCCGCCGGCGTCGTCGAGCCGCTTGGCACGGCCGAGCTCTTGCGCCGGGGCGCGTTCTTTCGCGGTATTGCCAATCTGCGCCTCGATCGCCGCCTCGATCTCGTCCGAAAGCTTGTAGCCGTCGGGTCCGAAGAATTTGATGCCGTTGTCCTCGAAGGGATTGTGCGAGGCCGAGATCATGACGCCGAGATCGGCGCGCAAGGACCGCGTCAGCATGGCGATCGCCGGCGTCGGCAGCGGGCCGACCAGCACCACATCCATGCCCATCGCGATGAAGCCCGCGGTCAGCGCCGGCTCCAGCATGTAGCCCGAGAGGCGGGTATCCTTGCCGATGACGACGAGATGGCGATGATCGCCGCGGCGCAAGACCAGCCCCGCCGCCATCGCGACGTTGAGCACGGTCTCGGGGGTCATGGGCTCGCGATTGGCGGTACCGCGCACGCCATCGGTGCCGAAAAGCCTGCGGGTGGCCTTGGAGGTCAAACCGTTTCGCTCCCGAAAACGCGACAATTTTACACCCTAAAGTGGGCGGCAAGCGGTCAAAAAACGCTTAAGCGGCCGAGGATCACCCGGCCGCTATCACGCCGCTCGGCGGTCAGCCTCCGGGCTGCGGTTCGGGCTCGAAGCCGCCGGCGGGCTTCTGCCCCGCGGGCGGGACGGAGGAGCGGCGGCCGGGCGTCGGCGGCGGCGGCGTTTCGACCGGGCCGCCGGTGTCGCGCACGATCTTCTCGCCGCGAATGACGCGGCGGATCTCGTCGGCGGAGAGGGTCTCGAATTCGAGCAAGCCCTTGGCGAGCGCATGCAACTCGTCGATGTGCTCGGTGAGGATGGCGCGCGCCTTGGCCTCGCCTTCCTCGATGAGGCGGCGAATCTCTTCGTCGATCACCTTGGCGGTGGCGTCGGAAACGTTCTTGCGCTGCGCGACCGAGTGGCCGAGGAACACCTCTTCCTCGTTGTCGCTGTAGCGCAGCGGACCGAGCTTGTCGGAGAAGCCGAACTCGGTGACCATGCGGCGCGCGAGGTTGGTGGCGCGGCGGATGTCGTCCGCGGCGCCGGTGGTGACCTTCTCGGCGCCGAAAATGAGCTCTTCGGCAATCCGGCCGCCGAAGAGGCTGGCGATCATCGCTTCGAGCTCCATGCGCGACTGGCTGTACTTGTCGCGCTCGGGCAGGAACATGGTGACGCCCAGAGCGCGGCCGCGCGGGATGATCGTCACCTTGTGCAGCGGCTCGTGGCCTTCGGCATAGAGCATGACGAGGGCGTGGCCGCCTTCGTGATAGGCGGTGAGCTTCTTCTCGTCCTCGGTCATGACCATCGAGCGCCGCTCGGCGCCCATCATGACCTTGTCTTTCGCCTGCTCGAACTCCGCCATCGTCACTGAGCGCTTGCCTTTGCGCGCCGCCATCAGCGCCGCCTCGTTGACGAGGTTCGCGAGATCGGCGCCGGAGAAGCCCGGCGTGCCGCGGGCGATGATGCGCGGATCCACGTCGGAGGCGAGCGGCACCTTGCGCATATGGACTTTGAGAATCTTCTCGCGGCCGACGACGTCGGGATTCGGCACGACGACCTGGCGGTCGAAGCGGCCCGGACGCAGCAGCGCGGGATCGAGCACGTCGGGACGGTTGGTCGCGGCGATGAGGATCACGCCCTCATTCGCTTCGAAGCCGTCCATCTCGACCAGCAACTGGTTGAGGGTCTGCTCGCGCTCGTCGTTGCCGCCGCCCAAACCGGCGCCGCGATGCCGGCCGACCGCATCGATTTCGTCGATGAAGATGATGCACGGCGCGTTCTTCTTGCCTTGCTCGAACATGTCGCGCACGCGGCTGGCGCCGACGCCGACGAACATCTCGACGAAATCCGAGCCCGAGATGGTGAAGAACGGCACGTTGGCTTCGCCCGCGATGGCGCGTGCCAAGAGGGTCTTGCCGGTGCCCGGCGGGCCGACCAGCAGCACGCCTTTCGGAATCTTGCCGCCGAGGCGCTGGAACTTCTGCGGGTCCTTCAGATATTCGACGATCTCTTCGAGCTCTTGCTTCGCTTCGTCGATACCGGCGACGTCATCGAAGGTGATACGCCCGACTTTTTCCGTCAGGAGACGCGCGCGGCTCTTGCCGAAGCCCATGGCCCGGCCGCCGCCGCCTTGCATCTGGCGCATGAAGAAAATCCAGACGCCGATCAGCAGCAGCATCGGGAACCACGAGATCAGGATGCCGAACAGCGACGGCACGTTGTCGTCGGAGGGCGCGGCATGAATCTGCACACCCTTGTCGAGCAGGCGGCTGACGAGGTTGGGATCGTTCGGAACATAGGTCGAGAAGCTGCGGCCATCGGCGAACTTGCCGGTGACATTGCTTCCCTGGATCGTGACCTCGCGGACCTGGCCTTTATTGACGTCGTTGATGAGATCGGAATAGGCGAGGCTGTTTTGCGGCGTCCGGCTGGTCGAGCTTTGGAAGAGGTTGAAGAGGGCGACGAGCAGCAGCCCAATGATGATCCACAGCGCTAAATTCTTACCGAAACTGTTCACGTTCGAAGCCTTTCCGCGGCGCTCAGCGACCCCTTAGCTGGATAACGACCGGTCGCAGCCATCGCTCCACCCTGGATAAATAAGAAGCCCCGTAGGGTTAAACAATTGCAAACCCCGCGCCGGTCAAGGGACGGAGCGGCCGAAACTGGGCGCGGCAGGCCGCCGTCATGGCTTCTCGAGAGCAACACTTAAAATAGCCCAGGGCCGGGATGGCGACCACACCTTTCGCGTCGCGCAACACCGGCAAAGTGGCGCGGACCGTGGCCGGAACGGCCGCAGCGGCGGAATTCGGCCATTGTCGCGCGATGGCGGGGCCGTCCGCGCCCAACGGACCCAGCCAAAGGCCCGCCGCGGCGCCGGGGTCGAGGCTGACCCGGAAGCGCCCATCCCAGAGGACATCGCTGCCCGGCGCCAAGGGAAGAGGTGCCGCCACCGCCGCCGGCTCGCGGCAGACGAGGATTTGCCCGCGGCGCGGCAGAAAGAGGCAGCCCCCGAGGCTTCTTCCCTGCGCCAGCCCGGCGGCAAGCACACGCAAAAGCCGCTCGAGCCGCTCGCGCCGCGGCGGATAACTGTCGCCCGAAACGACACCGATGATCGCGCTTAGCGCCCTGAGGCCGAGGCGATCGCGCGCGGCGAATGCGCGCGCATCCAGCGCCGCAAAGCCCGCGGGATGGAGGCTCAGCGCGCAGGCGAGGCGCCGTGCATCCTCGGTTTCCTCGAAGGCGCGCGCATGACCGAGACGCGTGGCCGTGGCGGCGAGATTTGCGTCGCTCGATCCGGGTGCCGCGGCGCCCAGCGCCGCGCGCACCCGCACGCGGGTATAGATTGGATTGCGGTTGCTCGGATCCTCGATCCAAGGCTGGCCGCACGCGAGCAGGAAATCGCGCAGCGCCGCCCGCGGCGTTGCGAGCAGCGGACGGAGCAGCCGCATGGCACCGCGCTCGCTCACGCTCGCCATGCCGGCAAGACCGTCGAGGCCGCTGCCGCGCGCCGCACGCATCTTGACGGTCTCGGCCTGATCCTCGCGCTGATGCGCGAGCAAGAGATGCAGCACGGCATGATCGCGACACCAAGATTCGAGCAGCGCGTAGCGCGCGTTGCGCGCCGCGGCCTGGAGGCCGCTGTCCGGCTTTGCCCCCGTCCAGCGCAAGACGACATGATCGATGCCGCGCATCGCGCACCATGCAGCGACCTGCGCGGCCTCGGCGGCGGCGTCCGCTCGCAGCCCGTGATCGACCGTTAACGCGGTAATCCTGCCGCCCCTCGCCCGCGCCCATTCGTCCGCCAGCAGCATCAGGGCCATGCTGTCGCCGCCGCCCGAGACGGCGACCGCGAGATGGGGCTGCATCTCGAAGGGCGCGAGCCTCGCCATGCTCGCGGCGAAGCCCGATGCAACGCGCTCGTCGTGTCGGACGGGCGAGACCGCCAGCGCCGCAATCACGGCGCGCGCTCAGCAGCCGGCGCGATGCTTCTCGGTGGCAAGTCGATCCTTTATCGGCTGCGAGGACGACGGAAAGTCGTGCTCGAGCCGCGCATAGGCCTTGCACGCATCGGCCTTCTGATTGAGCGCCATGAGCGACATGCCGAGGTACAAAAGATCGTCCGGCGCCTTGGCGCCTTTGGGATATTTCTCGTATCCCTGGGCAAAGGCGGTCGCGGCGTCGTTGTAGTCTTTCATGACGTAGTAGGACGCGCCCAGCCAGTACTGCGCATTGCTCGCCAGCGGATCCTTGGGATAGCTCTGCACAAACGAGCGCATCGCCTGCGCCGCGGCAGGATATTTCGCCTCCTGCACCAGGCCGAAGGCGTAGTTGTACTGCTCTTGCGGACTGCCCGACGGCAAGGCGCCGCCGGCCGCCGCGGTCTGCGGCGGCGCTTGCGCGGGGGCGTTGGGCGAGGCGAGCGTGCCGAGATTGCCCGAGCGCGTCGGCGCGTGCGACATGTCGCCGGCGCCTTGCGATGGCTTCGGTTGCGGCGGTTCTTCGATCGGCGCGCCGGGCGCCGCCGGGGGCTGACCGCCGCCTTGCAACTGGCTGAAGCGCAGGTCGGTATCGCTCTTTTGCAAATCGAGCTGCTGCTTCAGTTGATTGATCTGGTTGGTGAGCTCTTCGATGCGCCCGTTCTGCGTGCGCATCTGGTCCTCGAGCTGGCTCATGCGGCTCTCAAGATCGAGGGCGGTTGTGCCGGGCGCGATCGCTTGCGCGTAGGCTGCCGCAGCCGTCGCGAGCAGCGCCGCTGCCGCAAGGGTGATGAAAAGACGCACTCGTCGCATCGGCTTACCTCGTCCCTCGCCTACCCGGCTCCGCCGCTTTCCGCCGCGGCTCGTGCCTTTAATAGGACATTCAGGCGAAAAACGGCCCGCCGCAAGGCCGCATTCCGCATAAAAAAGCGCCTGCCCCGGGTGGCGGCGATATCGCCGCGACCCTGGACAGGCGCCCTGAGAGACTAACGCCGCGTGGCGTCAGTTGATGACGGTGATGCCGACGCGGTTCTGCGCCCAAGCGGCTTCGTTGTCGCCCAGCACGATCGGACGCTCTTTGCCATAGCTGATGGTCTTGATGCGATTGGCGGAGACGCCAAGCGCGACCAGCGCGTTCTTCACGGCGGTGGCGCGGCGCTCGCCGAGGGCGAGGTTGTATTCGCGCGTGCCGCGGTCGTCGCAATGACCCTCGATGGTGACCGTCACGTTCTGATACTTCTGCAGCCACTGCGCCTGACGCTGCAGCGTCTGCTGGCCTTCCGGCTTGATCACCGACTTGTCGAAATCGAAGAACACGCGGTCGCCGACATTCTGGACGAAGTCTTGCGACGAGCCGGGAACGACGCTCGAGGTCGAGGACGGCGCGGCCGTGGCGCCGCCGCCGGCATTCGCATTGGTCGATGGATTCTGTGAGCAGGCCGCCAGCAGCAGCAAGCCCGCGAGGAGGCTCGATGGCCGAAGATTCA
>DATGLO010000488.1:0-4670 GCA_035294105.1 Allostellaceae bacterium | reverse complement strand
ACTGCCCAAACTCCTCAGAGCGGTCTGATGTACGCGCTGCCAAGCAGCGTGACGCGCAGTAATCACGCCGGCATCACTACCAACCCGCGCCCCCATGAGATCAAAACGACCTCGTCGACGAGTTCTTCAGCAGCCTGTTAGCGCTCCGGCAGCGGCACGACATAGCGCATATCCATTACCTTGGCGGGATCGACATCGTCCTTGAGCATCTTCTGCTGCTTGAACCATGCGATCTGGTGATAGATGTCTTTCACATCGACGCGCGCCGCGCCGTCGACATAGGCGACGCTGAGCGCGATCTGCGCCGGCGGCTGGCCCGTATACTTCGACAGGATGCCGAGGATTTCGGGCGCGGTCGGCCCGTCCTGGCGCTTCTCGCCGGGGCCGGTGAACGCATCGTGATAATCCTTGGCGCCGTGCTTGAAGGCGCGCAGGAAAGCTTCGACGGTCTTCGGTCGCGTGGCGATCATTTTCGTCGTCGTCAGCGTCACCGCAGCCTGCCACGGCGTCTCGTCGCCGACCCAGCCGAGAAGCACGGCGTGATGATCGATCAGCAGCGGATTGATCGCCGTCGCGGTGTTGACCGCGGCGTCGATCTGATTGCCTTGGATCGCCGAGACGATCTGCGGAATGCCTTGCAGCGGCTCGATCGTCATCGATTTGAGATCGAGATGAAATTTCTCGGCGATGAGCGCGAGCGAATAATGTACCGGCGAGCCGACTTGGCTGATCGCGACGCTATGGCCGGGCAGGTCCTGATACGTCTTGAGCCCCGCGGCCGCGGCTTTGAGCGAGGCCATGATGCCGAAATTGTGGAAGCCGGGCGCCTCGCTATACATGCCCGAGACGATCTTGAGCTCGCCTTGGCCGGCAAGGGCGTAAAGGCCCGCCGAGGTCGAGGTGCAGCCGAAGTCGAGCGAGCCCGAGGCGACACCGACCGCGACCGGCTGGGCGGATTCGAAATAGGAGAAATCGACGTCGAGCCCCTCGGCGGCGAAATAGCCTTTGTCCTTGGCGACGAAGGCCGGCCCGACATTCGCCGCCTTGAGCGAGCCGATCATGATGTGCTCGTTGGCGAAAGCGGTTCCGGCGAGGGCTAGGACAAACAAGAAAGTATAGAAGAATGCAAAGACGATTAGCGCTGAAAGATTGCAGGATTTCATGTGACATCCCCCTACTGAGTTCGTCATGCCCGGCCTTGTGCCGGGCATCCACGTGTCGTTCCAAATTCGTGGATGGCCGGGACGAGCCCGGCCACGACGTAAACAAATGTCCTTTCAAGCCGGCGGCCAGTTGCGCGCGGTGGTGACGGTGATCTGCTTGGCGCTGTAAGCGCCGCCCGCGCCGGGCATTGCCTGGTTGATTATAACGTAAGCGCCCTTTTTGACGAGGGCGCGCGTGCCCGGGCTCATCGAGACGATGGGCGTGGTCGGCGGCACGTCGATGTCGTAATTCTGGCCGCCGGTCGTCAGCGTCAGCATCCCGGTGCGCGCTTTCACCACCGCGGCGGTGACATCCGCATTCGTCATGGTCGCGCCGGGCGTGGGGTTGTAAGGCCGGTGACCTTCGCCGAGCCGCGAGCCGGGCGGGAAGATGTGCACTTCCATGGCGCGCCAGCGACCGTTGGTCTCGGGCATCGCTGCCGTGCCGACGAAACGGCCGGGCTTGATGTCGGCGAGCCTCGCCGGCTTGACCGACATCACCGTCGCATTGGGATCGAGGAGCACCGTTGCCGGCTGGCCTTGCGGCGTCTTGATGGTAATAGCGTCGCGATCGATATGCGTGATCTCGCCGCGCAGCCGTACGGGCGCGGTGGCCGTCTGCTGCGCGAAGCTCGGCGCCACGGCGGCGCAAACGAGTGCGAGCGACAACAGGGCGGGAATGAGGCGCCGCATCATTTCGCCATCGCCTCTTGTTGCGTGCGCTCGCCATAGCCGAGCGCGTAGCCGACATCCTCGCGCTTGTCCTGGAAGCTGCCGGCGTTGCGCTGGAAATCGACGTTCTGCTTCGCCGGATCGCGTATGACGCAAAGCGGGTCCTTGCCGGCGGAGACCGCGGCGAGGCTTTCGCGCATCATCTTGCGCATCAGCGTGATGCCGCCGTCCGAGACCGCGAGATGCTCGTTCGGCCGATCGGCGACCACGCCTTGCTGCTCGACCGCCATGCGGTCCTGGTCGTTGACATTGATGCCCCACCAGTCGCTGGCAAGCGGCGTGTAGTCGCCGAAAGTAACCTCGCGCACCGAGCTGTTGAGCGACTGCTTGTTGCTCGGATAGAAGCGCACGAAGTAGAGCAACGTCGAGACGTCGTCGCACGGCACGCGGATGATGATCGAGATCACATGCGCGCCGCTCTTGTCGATCGGCGGCAGGGTGAAGCCGTTGACGGTCGGATAGCCGTAGCACGAGACATGCGTGTCATCGATGCCTTCGACATGCATCACGTTGTTGGCGCCGTAGGAGGTGCGGTCCCAGTTGTAGGTCACCTTCTTGCCGCCGTAGGACGGGAAGGTATAGCCGTGCAGCCAGGCAAGATGGCTGACATCGACGATGTTCTCGACATGGTTGAACCAGTTCACCTCGATGCGCTGCACCTGGATGTCCTTGACGCCGTTCTCCATGCGCAAGACGTCGTAGAGCGGCAAGAGCGGCGCCGGTTCGGGGCCGAGATAGCCGAAGATCAAGCCGCTGACTTCTTGCGTCGGATAGGTGCGCAGCTTGATCTTCTCCTTGAACGAGCTGCCTTCGGGCTCGGCCGGCTGCTCGAGGCACTGGCCGTTCTTCGCATAGAGCCAGCCGTGATAGGGGCAGCGCAGGCTGTCGCCCTCGACGCGGCCATAGTCGAGGGCGACGCTGCGATGCGCGCAGCGCAGTTGCATCAGCACCGGCGCGCCGCTCTCGCCGCGATAGAGCACCAGCTCCTCGCCGAGCACCTTGATGCGTTTCGGCTTCTTGGTGATGTGCTCGCTCAGCCCGACCGGATGCCAATAGCGGCGCAACACCTCGCCCATCGGCGTGCCGCGCCCGATCCGCGTGAATAATTCGTTTTCTTCCTGGCTCAGCATGTCGCGCTCCCCTTGACCGCGCCGTGCGCGGCTTATCCTTACCGGCGTAATCGTACCCCTTTCGCCATAGCCCGGGAATGAGTAATCAGCGCCGGGAAAAGGGGAGAAAAGCGCATGGCAACAGGGTCGAAGGTGAATGCAACGCGCTCGCTGGTGGCGAGGCTCGATCGCGAGGTCGATGCTTTCGTGCGTGGCACGCGCTTCTTCAAGGAGCCGCTGACCGAAGGCCGCGCCAAGATGTTCGTGCTCCAGCACCGCCAGAACACGCGGCAGCGCAATTCGGTCTTGAAGCTCCGTGTCGCCACGAATTGCCCGGACTGGGATGTGCGCATGCGCATTATCGGCGCTTGCAGCGAAGAGGTGATCGCCGACCACGAGCATGGCGGCGGCCGGCCGCATTGGGCGATCCTCGAAGATCTCGGCACCAAGATCGGCTTGACGCGCGGCGCGATGCGGAACGCGAAGCTACTTGCTTCAACGCAGCTTTGCTGGCTCGCCTGGGAAGCGCTGATGTCGAGCCGGCATTGGCTCGAAGGGCTGATCGCCAATACCTGCGCCGAGCGCTCGAACATCCCGGGCTATGGCGACGGGATCATCAACAGGCGCGGCTGGTTCGGCATGGAGCGCGCGCGCTGGAAGAAGCTCTTCGGCCTCGGCGACGACGACCTCGATTTCTTCGAGCTTCACACCGAAGCCGATATCGCGCATTCGGATCTGGGCTGGCGCACGGTTGCGGAGCACGCGGCGCGCGAGGGCATGGCCGACGCCGTGGTGCGTGCCTGCCGCGTCAATCTGCGCGTCTGGACGACCTATCTCGACGGCATTGCCGCCGGCGGCGACGCGCTCGATCGCGGTCGCGAGCCGGACTGGGTGTAGGCGCTACACTGCCTGGAACACGTCCCACCAATCTTCGATCATCGAGGGATGCTGGTGGCGGATCTGCACCGAGATGCGCTCGAAGCCGGCATCTTTTAACTGACGCAGCCGCTCGACGAGTTCGGGCTTGGTCGCGGTCCACGACATGTGTTTGATCAGCTCGGCATCGACGATGTCGCGCTCCTCGGGCTTCAGGAACATGAGATGCCCGCGGTGGTTGGTGAGATAGCGCGCGTCCTTGGGCTCCATCTTCTCGTATACCTTGCGGTACTTCTCCAGCGCCGACGCCAGCACCGGCGGCAGCTTCATCGGCGCGCGGTCCTGCATCTCTTCCTCGACGAGATCGTGCACCACCATGATCGCGCTCGGTCCGGCCTCGTCCTTGACGCGCGGTGCATCATAGGCCTCGCCCGCGCGCAAGACGCAGCCGCCGATCTCGCCGTGCATGTGCAGGTCTTTGAGATCGCGCCCGGCGGCGGTCCATTTCTTTTTCATATCGGCGACCGCCTCCAAGACCATCGCCGCGCGGCCCAACGGGCAGATCCAGCCGGCGCCGAGCTTTGCGACGAGGGCGCGCGAATTGGGCCCGGTCGCCGATATATAGAGCGGCACCTTGTCCTTGATGTTGATGGCGCCGATCTCGGGATTGAGGAATCTGATCTTGTGCGGCTTGCCCTCGGCTTGCCACTCGACCGTCTCGCCGGCGAGCAGGCCCATGACGACGCGGATG
>DATGLO010000487.1:0-2823 GCA_035294105.1 Allostellaceae bacterium | reverse complement strand
GAGGCGCCGATGCCGATGCGCCGCGGCTCGGGCAGATCGGGATAATGCCGCGCCTCGATCGACGCGATGATGCGATCGAGGAAAAAGCCGAGGATGAGGATCGTCATCGCCGGCAAGACGAGCCAGGCGACGAACAGCGCTGCGGCGCTGCCAAGGACATCGATTGCGATGTTAAGCCAGTGAAAGCCGGTCAGCGGCAGCGCCGCCAAGAGCAGCGAGGCGCCGAGCCACAGCGCCAGAAGCAGCAACACCGTGCCGGCGATGGTGAGTAAGAGGAAGCGCCGCTCAGCCGGCGCCAGCGCGTCGCCCACCGCCAGCGAGAATGCGCGTCCCATGCTGTTCCTTTGGTTCGCCCGTGTCATCCACGTGTAAGATCTCAAACTCATTCTCTCACCGGCGCAAGCCCGCGACCCGCGCTGCCGCTCTTTGCGGCCGTGCCTCTGCAGCGCTCGAACGCCATCACGCGCCCCCGGCGATCAGGCACGAGAAGGCGCGCTGATAAGCGCGGCCGCGGCCTTCGGCTTGCCGCGCTTCGGCTTCGGCCGCGGCGAATTCCGCGCGCGCCGCGCCGTCCTGCGCCAGATACTGCTGCTGCTCTTCGCTGAGCCCTTGCGGACCGTTTTCTTCGGGCGGCTCTTCTTCCGGCGCTACGTCGCCGCGGCCCGGGCTTTCTTCGCCTTCGCCAGCGCCTCGATTTCCTGGGGGCTCATTCCCGCGGTCTCGTCCAAGGTCAGGCCCTGCGCCGCCAGCTCGTCCTTGAGCTTCCGCAGCGCCGCCTTCGAGCGCTGGCCCTGCTCGTAATTGCGGCGATGCGCCGAAGCGAGCTCGGACGCGCTCAGCAGATCCGTATCTGCCGAGGAAACGGAGCTCGCTTTCGGTAAGCGCGTCGAAGCCATGGCCGAACCTTTCCTGCCACCAGTTTTCGAGACCGGGGAATTTGACAAAGCCTGCGGCCTCTCGCTAGGCCCCGTCAGCAATCGCCGCCGCCCCCCGGGCGAACAAGGCGGAAATTCACGGAGGAAAGCCATGCACCTGCTTCGCCTTGCCGCGCCGGTAATCGCCATCGCAGCCCTGTTGTCGCCCTTGTCGCGCGCCTGGGCCGACGGCCCGATCACCGTGGGCAAGGCCGATGCGGCCTCGACCTCGTTCCTGCCGGTGCATGTCGGCGACAAGCTCGGCATCTTCAAGAAGCACGGGCTGGAGCTGAAGATCTCCGACTTCACCGGCGGCAGCAAGCTGTCGCAAGCAATCGTCGCCGGCGCGATCGATATCGGTCTCGGCGCCGGCACCGAGATGGCGCTGGTCGCCAAAGGCGCCCCGATGAAAGCGGTGTGCGACGGGCTCTCGCCCATCCCCTTCATCGGCATCGCCGTGCCCTATGACTCGCCGGTCCACGCCCTCGCCGACCTCAAAGGCAAGAAGATCGGCATATCGAGCCCGGGCTCGCTGACCGACTGGCTGGCGAAGCAGCTCAACGCGCATGAGAAATGGAGCGGCAACGACGCCGCCAGCTCGGTCGCGATCGGCAATGGCGCCGCCGCCGTCCTCGCCGCCTTCCGGACCCAGGCGATCGACGCCGACATCTCGGTGACCTCGAACGTGTTCAACTGGGAGGAAAAGAAGCAAGGCCGCCTCGTCGCGCCCGCCTCGGACTTCGTCGGCAATATCGCCGCGAGCACGACCTATGCCAGCGATGCCTTCATCAAGGACCATCCCGACGAGCTCAGGCGCTTCCTCGCCGGCTGGCTCGAGACCATCGACTATCTCGTCGGGCATAAAGCCGAGACGGTGAAGATCGAGGCGGAGGTGACGGGCTATTCCGAAGCGGTGATGGCCAAGGAATACGACCTCACCGCCACGAAGTTCAGCCGCGATTGCAGATTCGATGCCGAGGCGCTTGCCAACCTCAAACGCGCTTTCATCGACCAGAAGCTGGTCGACACGCCGCCCGATATGTCGAAGCTCTATACCGAGGCCTATCTGCCGAAGAAATAACGCCCAGGAAAAAGCCCGCCGGTCGCTCGCAAGAGCGGGGCGGGCTTCGAGTCTGACCCAAGAAAAAGGCCAAGAAGAAGATTGGATTTATCGCCGCGC
Source organism: Allostellaceae bacterium (assembly GCA_035294105.1). Classification (GTDB taxonomy): domain Bacteria; phylum Pseudomonadota; class Alphaproteobacteria; order ATCC43930; family CGMCC-115725; genus CAIKMD01. The sequence continues at coordinate 729 of DATGLO010000487.1, read as the reverse complement.
AAGCCGACCCGATGGGCGAGCCGCCAAGCCAGCGTCGCCGGCTTATAGCATCCGGCCAGCCCCTCGTCTAGAACAGACAGGGAACAGATGGCGATTTAATCTGATGGCTAATATCTCATATTTTCAATAGATTAATTCGGAATGCTCGGCCGAATGATGAGCTGGCCAGGGGTTGATATACGTACGAATGGCGCTTTGAGAGCGCCCGCCTTCGCGCGGGGCTTTTCTTTCCGCCCCAGGCCGCGCCCGGCGTTTCATCCGTGCTATCCTGAAGATTAGGGCCAGGTCGCACACGGCCCCGCGCGATGCACAGTTGCGCGCGGCAGCGGGTGCCGCTGACGGCGATCGCGGCCGCTTACGCCGCTCGCGCCGCTCGCTTTTCGGCGAGCGTCGCGCTCGCCCTCGGCGGGGAGGACGGGTCGATGACGCGTGGGCGACGGGACGGGATCGCCGAGCGGGAGAGCGCAACATGAGCGAGACGATCCGCCTCTATTTTCGCGAGCCGACGGTCGACACCAACCGCCCTATCGCCGCGGGCGTTGTCGGCATCGACGGCTTCGCCGTGCAACTGGTCGACCGCGAAGATGAGGCCGACGCGTGGGACTGCGGCTTTGCCGCGCGTATGCTGCAATGGGACGAAGGACCGCGCTGCGTCTCGATTCCGGCCTTTCCCAATCGAAAATTCCGCCACGCCTATACTTTCGTCAACGCCAAGGCGGGGATCGAGGC
>DATGLO010000486.1:0-4841 GCA_035294105.1 Allostellaceae bacterium | reverse complement strand
GGCCGCGCTTCGTTTTGCTGCCGCCCTCGCCGCGCTCTTCTTCTTCATTGCCCTGGACGCGACGAGTCTCGGAACGACCCGGCGCCTTGGCGATGCCGTGCGAGATGTAATTGACGGCATCGAAGCGGGTCATTTCCTGGTCCTGGAGGAAATAGACGGCGTTCGATTCGCGCTCGGCGAACATCGCGACGAGGACGTTCGCGCCGGTCACTTCTTCGCGGCCGGAGGATTGCACATGGATCGCGGCGCGCTGCAGCACGCGCTGGAACGAGGCGGTCGGCTTCGCATCCTCGACATGGTTCGAGACGAGGTTGCCGAGCTCGTTATCGACGTAATGAGTGACGTCGCGGCGCAGCTTCTCGAGATCGACGGAGCAGGCGCGCAGCACGGCCATCGAATCCTGATCTTCGCATAATGCCAGTAGCAGGTGCTCGAGGGTCGCATATTCGTGCCGCCGCTCGTTGGCATAAGCGAGAGCGCGATGCAGGGTCTTTTCGAGATTGCGCGATAGCATTTATAGCGTGTTCCTGTTGCTGTGACGGGCGGAACGAAAGCGCGGCGGTCTCTCTATCAACGTCCTTTCTAATCCTTCTCCAACGTACATTGTAGCGGATGTTGGTGCTGGCGGGCGAAATCCATCACCTGTGTCACTTTTGTCTCGGCGACCTCGTAGGTGTAGACGCCGCACACGCCGACGCCACGGCGATGCACGTGCAACATGATGCGAGTCGCCTCTTCGCGGTTCTTGTTGAAGAACCGCTCGAGGATGTGAACGACGAATTCCATGGGCGTGTAGTCGTCATTCAGCATCAAAACTTTGTACATCGAGGGCTTCTTCGTCTTCGCTTTGGGCTTGACGATGACACCCGTTGTGGGACCTTCCGTCCCGTTTCGCTTCTCGATGTCCCTCATGCCGAACCAGTCGGTCGTAACGTCCCGCGGTGATAAAGAAACCGACCCCGTCATGATATGGTCTCTTTCGCCGAAGGGCAAAGCGGTTTCTCAGTTATGCACCGCTCTGCCGCAGCACGAAAAAACCCGGCTCGAGCCGGGTTTTAGCAAACCGCTAAAACGCCCGGCCGCGCGTCAGCTATTCGTTCGTGCGGCCCATGCGCCGACGGCCGCGCCAAAAAGCGAACAGCCGAGTTCCGACAACTTCGCCGAGCGCTCGACCAGCCCCGCAAAACTGCACCTGGCGTAGTCGCTCTGCAACCGCACGACGTCCTCGACCGTGCGCGCGCCCAAAAGGCCGCGGGCCGTCTCGCCGGCCGCCGCGAACGCAGCTTGGCTGTATTGCACCAGTTCGCGACCGATCGCTTCGGCACCGGCGGCGACCGCTGCAGATGAATTCACCGCTGCGGCAATCGCTTCCCGCCCGAAATCGATGAATTCGGCATAGCTCGGCGGCGCTGACATGGCGGCACCGGCAAAAGCGCGTCCGGCTGACGTTCTGGGCATGGCGGCACGTACGTAGTTTTGTTGCACTGCAATATAGGCACAATTCGATTAAAATCCAGCTATCGCGCGACGGCTTTGTTTCGGCCGTAAAACCGTCATAGCGCCACGCTACAAAGCGTCACCTCGGCGGGAAAAAATGTCAAAAGGAGGGCATTCTCGTTCTTTACGTTAGATCAACGATTTAGTAACCTGTGTTCGCTTGACTCGACATGTTTGACAGAACGTCTGGGGAGTTTGACGGTGAAAATCGGGGTTGTGCGCGCCGGATTCGCAACATTTGTGGCTGTTTCTCTGGTCCTTTCGGCGATCGTCGCCTTGGCAGGACGAGCATCCGCGGCGCAGTACTCCTCGATCGTCATCGACGCGCAAACCGGCCAAGTCCTGAGCGAATACAACGCCGACTCGCCGAACTATCCGGCCTCCCTGACCAAGATGATGACGCTGTACCTGACCTTTGAGGCTTTGCAGCATCACCAGATCACCCTCGATACCCGTTTGCCGGTTTCCGCCCATGCGGCGTCGATGGAGCCGACCAAGCTCAACCTCGTCGCCGGTACGACTGTCGCGGTCCACGATCTAATCCTCGGTGTCGTCACGCAATCCGCGAATGACGCTGCCGTCGTGCTCGGCGAGGGCCTCGCCGGCGGGTCCGAAGCCGCCTTTGCCGAGCGGATGACCGAAACCGCCCGGGCGATGGGGATGAGCCGCACGAATTTCGCCAATGCGTCCGGACTGCCGAACCCCAACAACCTCACAACCGCGCGCGACCTGTCGACCCTCGCCCGCCGCCTCTACATCGATTTCCCGCAGGATTATCACTACTTTGCCACCGAGGATTTCACCTATCACGGCGTCACCTACGCCAATCACAACCACCTCATGAACAGCTTTGCCGGGATGGACGGGATCAAGACCGGCTTCATTCACGCCTCGGGTTTCAACCTCGCGGCCTCGGCCGTGCGTAACAATCGCCGTCTGATCGGCGTGGTGATGGGCGGCGTTTCGGCCCACGCCCGCGACATGAAAATGGCGTCCCTGCTCAACGCCGCTTTCGACGGCCGTCCGTCGCCGGATCTTTTGCTCGCCGCCAATCAGCCCAAGGCGCGGCCGACGACGACAACCAACCGCTTCACCATGCATCTCCTCGCGCGCAATGCAGTCCACACGTTGGCGACGACGCTCTCGCCGATCAGCCGCGCCGAAGCGGCGACGCCGGTGCGTGAACCCGCGCGCTGGACCATCCAGGTCGGCGCTTATCGCGCCCATGCCACGGCCGCGCGCGCCGGCACCGAAGCCCGCGCGCATGCCCCTGCCGCCCACGGCAAGCCGGTCGTCGTCGTGACGACGCGCTCGCATCACGGTGCGGTCTATAACGCTCGGATCATCGACCTGACCCCGACGGAAGCGCATGCCGCCTGCGACACGCTGCATCGCGAGCACCGCGCTTGTGCCGTGCTCGGCCCGACGCTGAAGCTTGCCGCGGCGGTTAAAAGGCCGGCGGCGTAACGCCGCTGGCGCGGAGCTGATCGCTCAACAACTTTTTCAGGGTTTCGAGGCCGGCGCCATCGCCGGCTTCGGCGCGCGCCACCAGCACGTCCTGCGTGTTCGACGCGCGTAGCAGCCACCAGCCGTCCTTTGTCTTCACGCGCACGCCGTCGATCGCCGAGACGCTCGCGCCGGCCTGCTCCAGCCGGGCCCGCACTTCCTCGACGACCTTGAACTTGCGGTCCTCGGCACAAGGAAAGCGCAACTCCGGCGTGTTGACGACCGCGGGCAGGCTGTCGCGGAAATCGGCAAGGCTCGTCGTGCCGCGCGCCAGGATGCCGAGCACGCGGACGCCCGCATAAAGCGCATCGTCGTAACCGTAATAGCGGTCGGCGAAAAAGATATGGCCGCTCATCTCGCCGGCGAGCGGCGCGTGCGTCTCGGCCATCTTCGACTTGATCAACGAATGGCCGGTGCGCCACATCAGCGGCGTGCCGCCCATACGCGCGACCTCGTCGAACAGGACCTGGCTCGCCTTCACGTCGGCGATGATCGTGGCGCCGGGCTGGTTGCGCACGACGTCGCGCGCCATTAGCACCATGAACTGGTCGCCCCAGAGGATGCGGCCCTGGCCGTCGACCAAGCCGATACGGTCGCCGTCGCCGTCGAAGGCAACGCCGAAATCGCACCCGTTCTTGCGCACGGCCTCCTGCAACTGGACGAGGTTCTTGGTCTCGGTCGGATCGGGATGATGCGCCGGGAAATTGCCGTCGATCTTCTCGTTGAGCAGAAGATGCTTGCCCGGCAGCTTGGCGGCCAGCTTTTGCAGCGCCTCGCCGGTCGCACCGTTGCCCGCGTCCCACGCAACGTGGAGAGGCCGGGCGCCGTCGTAATCCTTGAGCAGGCGATCGACATAGGCGTCGAGCACATGTTGCTCGCGCACGCTGCCCTTGCCTGACGGAAAGTCGCCCGCCGCGGCGATCTTGCCGAGGCGCTGGATATCGGCGGCGAAGAACGGCTTCTTGCCGAGCATCAGCTTGAAGCCGTTATGCGTCGGCGGATTATGCGAGCCGGTCACCATGATGCCGGCATCGACGCCCAACGTGTTGACGGCGTAATAGAGCATCGGCGTCGGCCCGAGACCGACGCGTACGACGTTGATGCCCGAATCGCGTAGGCCCTCGACCAAGGCCTTCTCGATGGCCGGCGACGAGAGGCGCCCATCGCGGCCGACGGCGATCGACTTGCCGCCCGCCTCGCGGAGCACGACCGCGAAACTGCGGCCGAGCGCCTTCGCATCGGCTTCGTGCAGCGTCTCGCCGATGACGCCGCGGATGTCGTATTCGCGCAGAATAGTCGGATCGAAGCGGTGTCCGACTGCTGTAGCGTCAGCCATGGTCATCCGATCGGAAATTTCTGTTAGCGATATTGCGAGAGAATGCGCCGGACGGCATCGCGCATATCGGAGCGTTCGAGTGCGAAAGCAAGGTTGGCCTCGAAGAAGCCCGCCTTGTCGCCGCAATCGAAGCGCTTGCCCTCGAAGCGCAGGCCGAAGAACGGGCGCTTTGCCGCGATCTGCTGCGCGAGCGCGTCGGTCAGCTGGATCTCGTTGCCGGCGCCGCGGCCCTGCTTGGCGAGGTGCTCGAAAACGTCGGGCTCGAGGACATAACGGCCGATGATGCTGAGGGTCGAGGGCGCGTCTTTCGGCTGCGGCTTCTCGACCACGCCCTTGACCTTCACGAGGTGCGGATCGTCGCGCTCGATATCGAGCACGCCGTAGCGATTGGTATGCTCGCGCGGGACATCTTCGACGGCGACGATATTGCCCGGCTGCGCGTCATAGGCCTCGATCATCTGCTTGATGCAGGGCTTGCGCGCCAAGACCAGATCGTCGGCGA
>DATGLO010000485.1:0-2922 GCA_035294105.1 Allostellaceae bacterium | reverse complement strand
GTCGATATCTATAACCTGGTCAAATACCAGCGCTCCAACCAGAACACCTGCATCAACCAGCGCCCGATCGTCGTCAAGGGCGAGCGGGTCAAGGCCGGCGACGTGATCGCCGACGGCCCGTCCACCGACATGGGCGAGCTGGCGCTGGGACGCAACGTGGTGGTCGCCTTCATGCCGTGGGGCGGCTACAACTTCGAAGATTCGATTTTAATTTCCGAGCGCGTGGTCAAGGAGGACCTGTTCACTTCGGTGCATATCGAGGAGTTCGAGTGCATCGCGCGCGACACCAAGCTCGGTCCCGAGGAGATCACGCGCGACATTCCGAATGTCGGCGAAGAGGCGCTCAAGGATCTGGACGCGAGCGGCATCATCCGCATCGGCGCCGAAGTGCGGCCGGGCGATATCCTGGTCGGCAAGATCACGCCCAAGGGGGAAACCCAGCTCAGTCCCGAAGAAAAGCTGTTGCGCGCGATCTTCGGCGAAAAAGCGGGCGAAGTGCGCGACACTTCGCTGCGCGTGCCGCCGGGGGTCGAGGGCGCCGTGATCGACGCGCGGGTCTTCGCCCGCCGCGGCGTCGCCCGCGATGATCGGACGCAGGAGATCCAGAGCCTCGAAATCGAACGGCTCAAGCAGGACGAGGCCGAGGAAATCCGCATCCTGCGGCTCGAGGCGCTGCGCAAGCTCAAGCGCGCCCTGGCGGGCCGCAAGCTCGCGGGGCGGGTGATGTCCGACGATCGCAAGGTGCTGTTCAACAAGGGCGATGTGCTTTCGCCGGAGGATCTGGACGAGCTCGCGCCGCCGCTGTGGGGCCAGCTCAAGGTCGAGGACGAGGCGGCGCAGGCCGCGATCGCGCAGGCGCTCACTGCGATGAACGCCAACGTCGACGCGATCAAGGAGCACTACGGCGCCAAGATCGAACGGCTCAAAGCGGGCGACGAGCTGGCGCCCGGCGTGATCAAGATGATCAAGGTGTTCGTCGCGATCAAGCGCCGCTTGCAGGTGGGCGACAAGATGGCCGGACGGCACGGCAACAAGGGCGTGCTCTCGCGGATCCTGCCCGAGGAGGACATGCCGCGGCTGGAGGACGGCACGCCGGTCGACGTCGTGCTGAATCCGCTCGGCGTGCCGTCGCGGATGAACGTCGGGCAGATTCTCGAGACGCATCTCGGATGGGCCGCGCTGGAGATGGGCCGGCGGCTGGAGAAGGATCTGCGCGAGAGCGCGAGCGCGGCGCAACTGCGCCGGCGGCTGCGCGAGACGTATCCGGACAAGGAGACGCAGGCGTTCATCGATGAGCTGTCCGACGACGACGTCGTGCGGCTGGCGGCCAAGGCGGCGCGCGGCGTGCATACCGCGTCGCCGGTGTTCGACGGCGCGCGCGAGGATGAAATCTTCGCTCTGCTCAAGCGCGCCGAGCTTTCGGAAACCGGACAGTGCACGCTGTACGACGGCCGCACCGGATTGCCGTTCGAGCAGCCGGTCACGGTCGGCGTGATGTACATCATGAAGCTGCACCATCTGGTCGAGGACAAGATTCACGCGCGCTCGACCGGACCCTACAGTCTGGTGACGCAGCAGCCGCTTGGCGGCAAGGCGCAGTTCGGCGGCCAGCGGCTGGGCGAGATGGAAGTGTGGGCGCTGGAGGCCTACGGCGCGGCGTACACGCTGCAGGAGATGCTGACGGTGAAGTCCGACGACGTCGCCGGGCGCACGCGGATGTACGAGGCGATCGTCAAGGGCGAAAACACGCTGGAGCCGGGCCTGCCGGAGTCGTTCAACGTGATGGTCAAGGAGTTGCAGTCGCTCTGTCTCAACGTGGAGCTGCTGCCGGCCGGGGATCGGGCGTAAGCCGCCGCCGGAAGCAAGGGAGCATAGCGGAATGGAAGATCTGTTCGGACTTCTGGAAAAGCCCAAGAATCCGCTCTCGTTCAACGCGATTCGGATTTCGATCGCGTCGCCCGAGATGATCCGGTCGTGGTCGCACGGCGAGGTCAAGAAACCCGAGACCATCAACTACCGGACCTTCAAGCCGGAGCGCGACGGGCTGTTCTGCGCGAAAATCTTCGGTCCGACCAAGGATTACGAGTGCAACTGCGGCAAGTACAAGCGGATGCGCCATCGCGGCGTGGTCTGCGAAAAGTGCGGCGTGGAAGTAATCCAGTCGAAGGTGCGGCGCGAGCGGATGGGGCATATCGATCTCGCCGCGCCGGTCGCGCATATCTGGTTCCTGCGCTCGCTGCCGTCGCGGATCGGCACGCTCCTGGACATGACGCTCAAGGAGCTGGAGAAGGTTCTGTACTTCGAGTGCTATGTCGTGACCGATCCGGGCGAGACGCCGCTGCAGGCGCGCGAGCTTCTGACCGAGCGCAAGTATCGCGAGGCGCGCGAGCAGTACGCCGACGGCTTCAAGGCCGAGATGGGCGCGGAGGCGATTCGCACCCTGCTGTCGGGGCTTCAACTCGACCAACTCGCCGAGGAATTGCGCGCCGAGATGAAGGCGACGGCGAGCGAGGCGCGGCGCAAGAAAGTCGCCAAGCGGCTCAAGGTGGTCAACGCCTTTCGCGAATCGGGCAACCGGCCGGAATGGATGATCCTGACGATTCTGCCGGTGATTCCGCCCGATCTGAGGCCGCTGGTGCCGCTCGACGGCGGCCGTTTCGCGACTTCCGATCTCAACGATCTCTACCGGCGCGTGATCAACCGCAACAACCGGCTGAAGCGGCTGATCGAACTGAGCGCGCCGGACATCATCGTGCGCAACGAAAAGCGGATGCTGCAGGAGGCGGTCGACGCGCTGTTCGACAACGGGCGGCGCGGCCGCGCGATCACGGGGCCGGCCAAGCGCCCGCTGAAATCGCTCTCCGACATGCTGAAGGGCAAGCAGGGCCGGTTCCGGCAGAACCTGCTCGGCAAGCGCGTCGA
>DATGLO010000484.1:0-8263 GCA_035294105.1 Allostellaceae bacterium | reverse complement strand
GCGTCGCTTATGTGAAATTCGCCGCCGTCGCGCGCGGCGCCGCGGCGGCGCAAGATTTTCGCCGCCTGCTCGACGCGGCAAGCGATTTCGCGCACAAGAATGGCACGGCGAAGCTCAATGCCAGCGTCAACATGGGCTGCATGGAAGCCTATCGGCTGATGATCGCCGCCGGCTTCCGCACGGTCATGCAAGGCGTCGGCATGCACCGGCCATGGATCGACCTTTATGACCGTCCAGACATCTTCGCGCTCGAAGACTGGCGCTGACAACGCGCATCTCGCGACCCTCGAAGATCTCGAGCGGCGCGCGCTGTGGCTGTCGTCCTGGACGATCCATCACGCCAATCACATCCGCGAAAGCCGCGACGGGCTGAAAGTCGGCGGCCATCAAGCGAGTTGCGCCTCCGCCGTGACGCTGCTCGCCGCGCTCTACGGTCATGCGCTGCGGCCGGAGGATCGGATCGCGGTGAAGCCGCATGCCGCGCCGGTGCTGCACGCGCTGATGTATCTGATGGGCTTGGAGGACCGCGACGCGCTCGAGCGGTTTCGCGCCTTCGGCGGCGCGCAATCCTATCCCTCGCGCACCAAAGACAAGATCCCCGTCGATTTCTCCACCGGCTCCGTCGGGTTGGGCGTCGGCATGACGCTCTTTGCCAGCATCGCGCAGGATTATCTCGCGGCGCATCGGCTGATCGAGGGGGCGACCGGCCGCATGATCGCGGTGATGGGCGATGCCGAGCTCGATGAAGGCAACGTCTTCGAGGCGCTGCTCGAAGGGTGGAAGCACGATGTCCGCGATCTCTGGTGGGTGATCGACTACAATCGCCACAGCCTCGACGGCGTGGTCTCCGACAAGCTCTTTCAGAAAATCCAGTCCTTCTTCGCGACCGTCGGCTGGGACGTGGTGCTGCTGAAATACGGCAAGCGGCTCGAAGATGCCTTCGCCGCGCCCGGCGGCGGCGCGCTGCGCGACTGGATCGATCATTGCCCGAACGATCTTTATTCCGCGCTGACCTTCGAAGGCGGCCGCGGATTCCGCCGCGAGCTCGAAGCGGCGCTCGGCGACGACGGCGGCATCCGCCGGCTGCTGGCGCAGCATGACGACGCCGCGCTCCATCGCCTGATGACCAATCTCGGCGGTCACGATATGGCGACGCTGGTCGAGGCTTTCGATCGCGCCGCGATGAGCGACGAACCGACCTGCTTCGTCGCCTATACGATCAAGGGCTTCGGCTTGCCCTTCGCCGGCCACAAGGACAATCACGCCGGGCTGATGACCGAAGCGCAGATGGAGGCGTTCCGGCAAGCGCAAGGCATTGCGCCGGGCGCGGAATGGGCGAAATTCGGCGGGCTCGAGGAGGCATCCGCGCGGCGTTTGCGCGCGTTCGTCGAAAGGCTGCCGCAAAAGCTCGGCGTGCCGCGCCCTTCCGTTCACGCGGCGCCTCTGGTCTTTCCGGAGATACGCCTGCCCGCGGTTGAGCACGCCTCGACGCAAGAAGGTTTCGGCCGGCTGCTCTTCGAGCTCGCCAAATCGGACAGCGCTCTGGCGCAACGCGTCGTCACCACTTCGCCCGATGTCACCGTCTCGACCAATCTCGGCGGCTGGGTCAACCAGACCGGGCTTTTCGCGCGCGCGCCGCATAGCGACGTGTTCCGCGACCGCAAGCTGCCGTCGATCCAGCGCTGGGTGCATGCGCCGCAGGGCCGGCATATCGAGCTCGGCATCGCCGAAAACAATCTTTTCCTGGCACTGGCCGCGCTCGGCCTCAGCGAGCCGATGTTCGGCGCGCGGCTCCTGCCCATCGGCACGGTCTACGATCCATTCATCGAGCGCGGCCTCGATGCGCTGAACTATGCCTGCTACCAGGATGCGCGCTTCATCCTGGTCGCGACGCCGTCGGGGATTTCGCTGGCGCCGGAAGGCGGCGCGCATCAATCGGTGATCACGCCGCTGATCGGCTTGGGTCAGCCCGGCCTCACCATGTTCGAGCCGGCCTTCGTCGACGAGTTGCACGCGATTCTCGGCTGGGCTTTCGATCACCTGCAGCGGGCGGACGGCGGCTCGGTCTATTTACGCTTGTCGACGCGCGCCATCGCGCAGCCGCGGCGCCAGCTCGATCCCGCGCTCGCAACCCAGGGCGGCTATTGGCTGCGGCCTCCCGGCGAGCAAGCCGATCTGGCGATTATCGCCGTCGGCGCGGTGCTGCCCGAAGCGATCGAGGCGGTCGCGCGGCTGGGCGCGCGCCATCCGCGCATCGGCCTGATGGTCGCGACCTCGACCGATCTGCTCTATCGCGGCTGGCAAGCGAGCCCCGGCGCGTCGATCGTCGATCGGTTGCTCAAGCCGCTCGCGCGCGACGCGGCGATCGTCACCGTGACCGACGGCCATCCCGCAAGCCTCGCCTGGCTTGGCGCCGTGCGCGGCCAGCGTATCGCGCCGCTCGGCATCGCGAGCTTCGGTCAATCGGGCGACATTCCCGATCTCTATGCCGCTTACGGCATCGACAGCGACGCGATCGTCGCAGCGGCGGAGGCCGCGCTCAACCGCCGCTGATGCTCAGCCGCGCGCCGCGGCCTCGAGCGCGGCGATGTCGAATTTCACCGTCTTCATCATCGCCTCGGCAACGCGCTTCGCTTTGGCGCGATCCGGATCGCTCATCAAATCGAGGAGACGCTTCGGCGTGATCTGCCAAGTGAGACCCCAGCGATCGCTGAGCCAGCCGCAGGCATAGGTCTTGCCGCCTTCGCCGAGCGCATCCCACAAGCGATCGACCTCGGCCTGGGTATCGCATTCGACCATGACCGAGAAGCTGCGGTTCAAGGGATCGAGCGGCCCCGCCTCGATCGCGCGATAGTGCTGGTCGCCCAAGGTGAAGGCCGCGAACTTGACCGTTCCCGCAGGGCCGCTCGGCGTATCGGCGGGAACGGTCGAGAGAAAATCGAGCGAGGAGCCGGGGATCAACGACACATAAAAGCGCAGCGCCGCTTCCATATCCTCCTCGAACCAGAGATGTTGGCTGATCTTCATCGTCATCATCCTTCCATGGCGCTTAACCGCCGCTGATCGCGGTCACGATGAATATCTCGGCGCCGGGTCGCAGCGAGGTCTCGAGCGCCGCACGCGCGCCATCGACGAACACATTGACATGCCGCCGGATGCGCGGCGTCGAATCGCAGAGCCGGTCGCGCATACCGGGCCAGCGCCCCTCGAGTTGATCGATCACCGCGGCGACGGTCGCCGCTTCGAGGGCGACGCGGTGCGGGCAGCCGGGAAATAGCCGCATCAGCACCGGGGCGAGGGTGACCGTAACGGCGACCGCGACCTCGGCCATCAATCGACGACGAGCGTCTCGACCGAGAGGATCGGCGGCAGATGCGGCGCGAGGCAGCGCCAGCTCTCGCCTTCGTCGTTGCTCGCGTAAAGCGTGCCGCCATTGGTGCCGAAATAAACGCCGGCGGGATCGTGGCGATCGGTCGCCATCGCGCGGCGCAGAACGCAGAAATAGGCATTCTCTTGCGGCAATCCTCGACGCAGCGCCTGCCAGTTCTTGCCGCCGTCGCGCGTGCGCCAGACGGCCGCCTTCGCGTCGGGCACGTAGCGCCCGGCCGTGTCGCCGTTGAGCGGCAAGAGGAAAAGCGTTGCCGGATCGCGCGGGTGAACCGCCGCGGGAAAGCCGAAGCTCGAGGGCAATCCGGTCTCGATGCTCTGCCAGCTCTTGCCGCCGTCGTCGCTGCGGTACATGCCGCAGTGATTCTGCTGATAAAGGGTGTTCGCTTCGCCCGGCGCCATGACGAGGCAATGCACGCATTGGCCGAATTCCGGATAGCGCTGGCCTTCGGGGTTGAAATCGGCCCGCGTGCCGCGATTGCGCGGCTCCCATGTCTCGCCGCCATCGCCGGTGTAGAACACGCCCGCCGCCGAGATGCCGACCCAGATCTGCCGAGGATCGCGCGGATGCGGCACCAGAGAATGCAGGATCAGCCCGGCGCCGCCCGGATTCCATTGCGGCCGCGTTGGATGGTCGCGCAGCCCCTCGACCTGGCGCCAATGCGCGCCGTCAGCGCCCGAGAGGAACAATCCTGCGGGCTGGACGCCGGCATAAAGCCCGTGGGCGCTCGGCGCGAGGCTCCACACCGATTTGATCGGCTCCTCGCCTTCGCCATATTTCAAACCTGCGCTCGAATGCGTCCAGCTCTTGCCGAGATCGTCCGAGCGCCACACCGCCGGACCGAACCATTCATTGCCGCCGGCGCCGTAGATCGTGCCGGCCGCGGCATCGCCGACGACATGATTGATCGGCCAATGCTCGCAATAGGGGCCGCGCAAGCGCCAATCGCCTCGGCGCTGATCGCTTTCGAGAATGAACGCGCCTTTGCGCGTGCCGACGAGGATCAACGTCTTGCTCATGCACCCTACCTTTGCGTTAGGCCGGCTGTTCGCAGCTCACCATCCATGGAATGCCGAACTTGTCGGTCAGCATGCCGAAGCGCTCGGCGAAGAACGTCTTTTCGATCGGCATCGTGACCTGCGCGCCTTCGGCGAGCGCCTGAAACAGGCGCTCGGCCTCCGCCGGTTTGTCGGCGACGAGCGCGACAGCACAGCCCTGCGGCTTGCTGTAGCGATCCGGCGGACAGTCGGACGCCATCACCACCATCTCGCCGACGGCGAAGCGCGCATGGAGCACCTTGCTTTTCATATCCCCCGGCATCTGTGCGCAAGCCGGTGTGCCGTCGTAGCGCATCACCGACAGGGTCTTGGCGCCGAGCGCCCGCTCGTAAAATTGCAGGGCCGCCTCGCAATTGCCGTCGAAGAGAAGATAGGGATTGAGCTTCATCACAGCCTCCTTCACCGTACCGTGGTCATTTCTTCGCTGTTGTTTGCGCGCGCAGCTTTCTGCCTGCGCCTTGCGTTCCGGCGTCAGCTTCTCGCCGAAATCCTCGGACGCGAAGCTGATCCGGGCGCGGCAGTTGGCCGCTCTCGCTGTCCTTGGTCACGCGGACCTGAATCACAAAGCGCATAACCGTTCCTTCTGCTTTCAATCGTCGATTGTATGATAAGCCGTGGTCCAGAAATCGAGATAGATCGGCGAAAAGGCCGGATACTGCGCGCGCTGCGACATGAGGATCGCGATCATCTCTTCCTTGGGATCGTTCGCCCAGGCGGTGCCGAAGCCGCCGTTCCAGCCGTAGCTTCCGGGCGTCGTGAAAAGCCCGTCGCGCCCTGTGACGACGCCGACGCCGAAGCCCCAGCCGCGATTCTGCCAATCCTCGAGCAGGAAACCCGATACCGCCTTTTGCGCGGGCGTCAGCTGATCTGCAGTCATGAGCTCGACGGCGGACCGCGACAGGATGCGCGTCGTGCCGACGCTTGCCTTTGTTGAGCAGCATCTGCGCGAAAGCGAGATAGTCGTCGACCGTCGAGACCAGGCCGGCGCCGCCATCGGCGAAAGCCGGCGGCTTCGCCCAGCGCGTATCGCCGATACCGTCATAGAGATCGAGCGCGCCGGTCTTCTCGTTGACCCAATAGCTCGCGGCGAGCCGGTCGCGCTTTGCGGCCGGCACGAAGAAGGCGGTGTCCTTCATGCCGAGCGGCGCGAAAATGCGCTCGGCGAGGAAGCTCGCGAAGCTTTGCCCCGCAGCGCGCGCGATGAGCACGCCCAGAATGTAGGCGCCGGTGTTGTAGAGCCACTTCTCGCCAGGCTGGTGCAATAGCGGCAGGGTGCCGAGGCGCTTGATCCATTCATCGGGGCCGAGCGGTGTCGTATGGTCGGGCGGACCGAACCCGACGATCCCGAGCTCGGCGATAGCCTTGAGGATCGGATATTTCTCCGGCGAGCCGAACACAAAGCCGTAGCCCGAGCGGAAGGTCAGAAGATCGCGCAAGGTGATCGCGCGCCGCGCCGGCTCGGTGTCGTCGACCGCGCCTTCGAGGCTTTTCAAAACGCGGCGATCGGCGAGCTCGGGCAGGAAGCGGTCGACAGGATCGTCCAATCGCAGCTTGCACTCCTCGACGAGGATCAACGCCGCAACCGCGGTGATCGGCTTGGTCATCGACGTGATGCGGAAGATCGTGTCGCGACGCATCGGAGCGGGGGAGCCGAGTGCCTGGGTGCCGATCGCATCCACATGGCTCTCGCCGCGGCGCGAGATCAGGGTGACGAGGCCTGGGGCGAGTCCCTTGGCGACGTGGCCGGCCATGATCTCGTGCATGCGCGCGAGCCGCGCTGGCGAAAGGCCGCCGCTCATCACCGTTTCCTTTCCTGTCGGGCTTAGCGGCGCAGCGGGATCAGCGCGCGGAGCGTCGCATCGCGCATATAGAGTCCGCCCCAGGCAAGGATGCCGACATAGACGCCGAAGAGCACATGCGTGAGCAGCGGATCGCCGACGCGCAAATGAGCCGCAGCGGAGCCGCCGAGCAGGCCTGTCAGCATGATCGCCCCGAGCACCGCGGTGCGCGGGACGGCATAGAGCACAAGACAAACCGCTTCGATGATACCGATGACGAGACCGAGCTGCGGCGGGTAGCCGAGGGGCGCCATCGCCTCGCGCACCTGGGGCAGCTGCAGGAGCTTCATGCCGCTGTCGAGCACGAGGAAAAGAACGACGATCGCCGTGAGAACGCGACCCGTCCACAGCATCGTTTTCGAGCCGCCGGCCGTCTCAACGCTCATTGCAACCATAGGTCCCTCCTGGTGCTGCCGCCCACGCGCAATCGCCGCTTGACAATTACGTTGATATCAACATAATTGGCGGCATGTCAAGCGCCGAAGAACATTTAACCGCTGCGACGCGTCTTGTTCGCGACACCTGCCTGTGCGTTCGCGTGCAGCGGGCGGCGCGCGCCCTGGCGCGGCGTTTCGACGACGCGCTGCGTCCTTGGGGGCTAACGCACGGCCAATTCTCGTTGCTGGTGGCGCTGACGCAAGGCGAGGACGGGCCGCAGACCATCGGCGAGGTTGCGAGCGGCCTCGCGATGGATCGGACGACCTTGACCGCCAACCTCAAGCCGCTGGCGCGCCGCGGCCTGCTCAAGATCGCGGTCGACAAGGCCGACAAACGCAGCCGGCGTATCGTCATCACCGCCGCCGGCCGCGCCGCGCTCAAAGCGGCGTTGCCGGCGTGGAAAGAAGCGCATGCCGCGCTCGATCGCGAGGTCGGGTTCGCGCGCGTCGGCCGCTTGCGCGCGGACCTGCGCGCGATCGCGGACGACGGTTCGATGGCGACCGCGGCCGCCGCCGAGTGATCGCCTTCGGTAGGTCTGGATCGAAGCTCATATCGCGGGCGGCGGCGACTTATGCGCGGCGGATACGGGACTCATGAGTCCGACAGCAATCCCGTCCGGGTCTTCAATGATGGCGTAGCGCGCGCCCCACAGCGCGTCATAGGGCGGCTGCAAGCCGCGATAGCCGGCGGCCGTCATCGCGGCGTAGAGCGCATCGACGCGCTCGCGCGCGGACACGCGAAACCCGATCACCAGCCGCCCGGCAAGGTCTTGCCGGTCTTTCCAGCCGCTGTTCCACACTGTGGCGAAGGCGGTGCTGTCGATGTCGAGATCGGCGCCGTCTTGCCCGCGCTGCGCGGTGACGTGATGAATGCCCGAAGGCGTTCTCCAGACGGCGTCGTCCGGGATTTCGACGCCCAGCAGGCGATAGGGCGCAGCGACGCCTCGCTATCGCCGCTGACAATATTCAACTGATCGAAGATGGGCGGCGAGCGGTCCGACATGGCATCTCCGCATCGATCTTCGGGCGAGCGGCGACCGCGGCCGGAACCGCCCCCGCCGAGTAAATCGCCTCGGACTCAGTGGTTGCGGCGCATCTCGCTCGATGTGTTGAGCAGCGAGTGAAGGTTGCGCGCGAAGTCCACCGCGCCGGGCGTCGGCATGTCGTAGGCGACCTTGGTGAACTCCTTGACACCCGCGACCGCAATCGGCGGCGCCTTCAGCACGGCGGCGACGAAAGCGTTGACCGCTTCGTCGAGCTTCGCGGCCGGGAACACGTCGCTGACGATGCCGTAGCTGAGCGCGCGCTCGGCGCTGACGACGTTCGTCGACCAGACGAGGTAAGAGAGCGCTTTGCGCGTCACACGGTCGATGAAGGACGACATCACCATGCCGGGCAGGATGTTGTGCTGCATCTCGGGGACCTGGAAGGTCGCCGCGTCGCTGGCCAGCGTCACATCGCAAGCCGCGGCGATGGCGCAGCCGAAGCCGAGCGCCTTGCCTTGCACCACGGCGACCACCGGGATCGGCACGCTGCGCATGA
>DATGLO010000483.1:0-2855 GCA_035294105.1 Allostellaceae bacterium | reverse complement strand
CCTCGGCTACAACGCGATCTCGGCAAAAGCGCTCGACGCGCATAAGAAGGCGAAGCTGCCGCGCGCCTATTTCGAATGGGATCCGATGGTCGATGCCAACGCCACCGGCTCTTATCCCTATACGCCGGCGATCAGCCTCTTCATGGCGGCGAAGGAAGCGATCGCGATGATGGAAGAGGAAGGGCTCGAGAACATCGTCGCGCGTCATGAGCGCATGGCCGAAGGCACGCGCCGCGCCGTGCGCGCCTGGGACCTCGAGATTCTTTGCCAGGACCCCAAGGCCTATGCCAACGCGCTGACCGCGGTCATGGTGCCGGAAGGCGTCAACGCCGATCAGCTGCGCGCCGTCATCCTCGAGCATTTCGACGTCTCGCTCGGCGCCGGCCTCGGCAAGGTCGCGGGCAAAGTGTTTCGCATCGGCCATCTCGGCTGGATGAACGAGCTGATGGTGATCGGCGCCATCGCCGGCGTCGAGCTCGGCCTCGGCATCGCCGGCGTCAAGCATAAGAGCGGCGGCGTCCAAGCGGCGACCGATTACTTCGGCGGCAACGCTGCCGGACATGGACGTTGAGCGGCTCGCCGAGCGACTGATCGCGGCGCGGCAAAGCGGCGCGCGCATCGCCGCTCTCGCGCCCGGGGAAATTCCCGCCACCGCCGCCGAAGGCTATGCGGTGCAGGATGCGATCCTTAAGCGGCTCGGCATTCCGATCGCGGGCTGGAAAGTGGGCGCGGCGAGCCCGACCGCCGAGCCGCAAGCCGGGCCGATCCTCGCCGATCGCTTGAAGCCGAGCCCCGCTTCTTTCGTGCTGTTGCCGAATGCGTTCCGCACCGTCGAAGCCGAGCTCGCCTTCGAGCTTGCGCGCGATCTGCCGACCCGCTCGCTCGCCTATCGCGAGGACGAGGTTTGGGACGCGGTCGGCGCGCTCCATGTCGGCATCGAGATATTGGAATCGAGTTTCGTCGACCGGCGCAAGATCGCGGAGCACGCCGTGCTCGGCGATTTGCTCAACAATGGCGGCTACGCCTACGGGGCCCCAATCAACGACTGGCGCGGCCTCGATGTCGCCACGCCGCAAGCCGTCTTGATCATCGACGGCAAGGAAGTCCGGCGCGCCAAAGCCGGCACGCCCGGCGGCCACCCGAAGCGTCTCCTCGCCTGGCTCGCCAATCACGCCGCGACGCGCGGCAAGCCCTTAAAGCGCGGCGATATCGTCACCACCGGCAGCCATACCGGCATGCTCGATGCGCCGCCCGGCGCGGCGGTCACGGCCAAGTTCGAAGGCATCGGCGAGGCTTCGCTCAATTTCGCTTGACTCTACGTAAGTTCTGACTTACGGTAAGTAATGGCTTACGTATCGACCGCCTTGGCGGCGCTCGCCGACCCCACGCGGCGGGCAATTTTCGAGCAGCTCGGCGACGGGCCGCGCTCGGTAAGTGCCCTCGCCCGCGGCCTGCCGATCAGCCGGCCGGCGGTCTCGCAGCATCTGAAGCAATTGAAAGAGGCGGGGCTCGTGACCGACCACGCCGATGGCACAAGGCGGATTTACCGGATCGATCCGGCCGGGCTGGGCGTGCTGCGCCAATGGCTCGACCGGTTCTGGGATGACGCGCTCGCCGCTTTCAAAGCGGAGGCGGATAAGGAGGCCGAGGAATGACTCAGACGATCACTCCGGCACCCATCCGCAAGAGCGTTCATGTCGACATCTCGCCCGCGCGCGCCTTCGAGCTGTTCGCGGCGAAAACGGCGAGCTGGTGGCTGAAGTCCCATTCGATCAGCGCCACCAAATCGCCGATCAAGGATGTGATAATCGAGCCGCGCGCCGGCGGCCGCTGGTTCGAGCGCGGCGAGGACGGCAGCGAATGCGATTGGGGCAAGGTCCTGGCCTGGGAGCCGCCCCAAGCTCAGGGAAAAGGGCGGCTGCTGCTCGCCTGGCAGATCAACGCCGATTTCAAATACAATCCGACGCTGCTCACCGAGGTCGAAGTGTTGTTCACGCCCGAGAATGGCGGCACGCGTGTCGCACTCGAGCATCGCCTGATCGAGCGCATGGGCGAGCGCGCCGCTGGCATGCGCGACGCCTTCACCCGCGGCTGGGGCTCGCTGCTCGAGAGCTACGGCAAAGCGGCGGCGTAGCAAGAGGAAAGCCCGGATGGCGCAGCATAACATCGGCAGCCGCGAAGAATGGCTCGCGGCCCGGCTCGAGCTGCTGGCGGCCGAGAAGGAACTCACGCGGCGCAGCGACGCGCTGGCGCGGCAGCGTCAGCAGCTGCCCTGGGTACCCCGTCACGCAGGAATACATCTTTGACACGAATGAAGGCGTAGAGACGCTGCGCGATCTCTTTGCCGGCCGCTCGCAGCTGCTCGTCTATCATTTCATGTTCGCGCCGAGCTGGGACGCCGGCTGTCCGATCTGCACCATCCACGCGGAAAGCTTCGACCGCGCGATTATCCACCTCAATCAGCGCGATGTGACCATGATCTGCGCGTCGCGCGCGCTGCTCGAAAAGCTCAACGCCTATAAGCGGCGCTTGGGCTTCGGCTTCCGCTGGGTGTCGTCGGGGCGCAGCGACTTCAATTACGATTTCGGCGTGTCGCTGCCCGCCGGCGCCGATCCTGACGCGGTGACGTTCAATTTCGCCACGCCCTGGCGCCGATTCAACAGTGAAGAGCATGCGGGGCTCAGCGCCTTCGTGCTGGAGGACGGCACCGTTTATCACACCTATTCGTGCTACGCGCGCGGCCTCGAAGACTTCAACGTCACCTATCAACTGCTCGATCGTGCTCCGCGCGGCCGCGACGAGGACCAGCTACGGCGCCGCGCCGGCTGGATTCGGCGCCGCGACGAATATAGCGA
>DATGLO010000482.1:0-2021 GCA_035294105.1 Allostellaceae bacterium | reverse complement strand
CGGCCGCCTTCAATCGCGATATCCGCCTCGACCGCCGCCGCGCCCGTGCCGTCGATCACCGCCCCGCCGCGAATGAGGGTAGCGGCTTTGCTCATCGCAAGGGCACCGCCAACTTGCGCGCCGCGGCGGCAAGCCGCTTGTCGAGAGTTATCAGGGCGGCATCGAGGTCCAGCGCCAGACTTAGGTAGCTCGCATCGTAGGCGCTCAGTCCGGTTCGCTGTGCCAAATCGAGAACGCGATGCTGCGCGATTTCCGTCGTGCGGATCGCTAGATCGTCGAGTGTTGTGAAGGCATTCACCAGCCGGTCGCGATCGGCGGGATGAGCGCGAATTTTCTTGAGGCAGATATTGGCGAGCTCAAAGCCGAGGAGCGATGGCGCAACGAGATCGTCGTCGCCAAATAGGCCGACGACCAAATCCGCTTCGGCTTCGACAAAAAGCAAAGCGGCCACCGCGGAAGCATCGACGACCTTAACGGGCACGGTCGCGGCGGATCATTGCCACGCTTTCCGAGGGTGTCTGCAGGCCCAGGCTCCTGACCTTGGCCAATACCTGCGCGGGAGTCATCTTACGCCGGTCGGTCGTAACCGCTTCCTCGACAATCGCCAGCAATTCGCCTTGAAGCGAACGGTGGTTGCGCTTGGCGCGTTGTTTCAGCCGATTGACGATTCTGTCGGGCGTGTTCTTAATCGATAGGTTGACGGGCATCGTGGCTCCAAAACGGCTCCAATTTGGAACCATGGTAGCATGGTTCACCGGCGGGCGCCAAATTTACCGGGACATGTCTAACGTATAAGATGGGATGAAGTTAGGGAGTTCGCCATGCTGTCGAAGGAAGAAAACGAGCTCATCACCCGCGTCGGGCCGGGGACGCCGATGGGCGAGATGCTGCGCGAATTGTGGACGCCGGCGCTGCGCTCGGCGAGCCTCGTCGCCGACGGCGCGCCGAAGCAGTTCCGGCTCTTGGGCGAAGACCTCGTCGCTTTCCGCGCGACCGACGGCCGCGTGGGCGTTCTGGCGCGGCAATGTCCGCATCGCTGCTCCTCGCTGGCCTTGGCGCGCAACGAGGAAAACGGCCTCAGATGCATTTTCCACGGCTGGAAGTTCGACGTTTCCGGCAAGTGCGTCGACGTGCCGACCGAGCCGGCGGATCGCCGCGAGGCTTTTGCCGCGACCGTGCCGGTCACGCATTACCCGGCGCGCGAGGCCGGCGGCATGGTGTGGATCTATATGGGAAGGCGCGCGAGCCCGCCCGAATTCTACGATTTCGAGTTCCATCATCCGCCGGCAGACTCGCTGCTGCGCTGCGCGATCGTCCACGGCAACTGGCTGCAAGGGTTTGAAGGTCAGCTCGATTCCGCGCATTTGAATTTTCTCCATCGCTCGTCGGTGCCGGGCCGCTCCAATGCCAACAGCACCGGCAACATGGTCGCCTCGGACACGGCGCCGCGTTTCGAATTCATCGACAAGCCCTATGGCTTCCGCGAGGCGGCGCTCAGGAACCTGCCCGACGGCTCGATCTACGCCCGCATCCGCGAGGTGGTGCTGCCCTATTATTCGTTCATCCCCGGCAATCACGGCGAGCCGCGTTTCGTCGTCGCCGTCGTGCCGATCGACGACGAGTGGAGCGTGCATTGGTACTATTACATGAACCCGTTCGGCCCGGTGCCGGATTGGTATCGCCAGCAGGCGCTCGACCGCAGCGGCCCCGATCACGACGATTTCGCCGCCGATCGCGGCGACATCACGAATGCCTGGCATCAGGACCGCCGCGCGATGGCGCAAGGTCATTTCAGCGGCTTCCTGAAGAATTTCGTCTATGAGGATTTCATCATCGAGGAATCGATGGGGCCGATCGCCGATCGCAGCCGCGAGTTCCTCGGCTCGAGCGATGCCGTGATCGTGCGCGCGCGGCGCATGCTGTTCGACGCGCTGGATCAGCATGCCAAAGGCAAGCTGCCGTTCGGCCTCGATCAGGGTATCGATTATCGCGCCATACGGGCGCTCGCCGTGCGTTTCCCG
>DATGLO010000481.1:0-9164 GCA_035294105.1 Allostellaceae bacterium | reverse complement strand
GGCTGGCCAAGGAGGCCGAGGCGCTGGGGGTCGAGATCTATCCCGGTTTTGCCGGCGCCGAGGTGCTGTTCGACAAGAGCGGCCGCGTCCGCGGCGTTGCGACCGGCGCGCAAGGCATCGGCAAGGACGGTCGGCCGACCGCGAACTTTCAGCCCGGCGTCGAACTCGTCGCCAAGGAGACTCTCTTCGCGGAAGGCTGCCGCGGCTCGCTAACCGAGCAACTCATCGCGCGGTTCGACTTGCGCGCCGAAAGCGGGCCGCAGACCTATGGCATCGGCCTCAAGGAGCTTTGGGAAGTCGATCCGGCACAGCATCGGCCGGGCCTTGTCGTCCACAGCGTCGGCTGGCCGCTGGATTCCGCGACCTATGGCGGCTCGTTTCTTTACCACCTCGAGAACCGCCAGGTCGCGGTCGGGTTCGTCGTTGGCCTTGACTACGCCAATCCCTTGCTCAGCCCATTTGAGGAATTTCAGCGCTTCAAGACTCATCCCGCGATCCGCCCGACCTTCGTCGGCGGCCGGCGCATCTCTTATGGCGCGCGGGCGCTCAACGAGGGCGGCTATCAGGCGATCCCGCGCTTGTCTTTCCCCGGCGGGCTGTTGATCGGCTGCGCTGCCGGCTTCCTCAACGTCGCGAAGATCAAAGGCAGCCACACCGCGATGAAATCCGGCATGGTCGCCGCCGAAACCGTGTTGCGGAGGCTATCCGGCGATCTCACCGCCGATTATCGCAGCGCGCTCGAATCTTCCTGGATATGGCCCGAGCTCTACATGGCGCGAAACATCCGGCCCGGCTTTCGCCGGGGGCTTTGGGCGGGGCTCGCCCATGCGGCGGTCGACACCTACATCCTGCACGGCCGCGCGCCCTGGACCTTCAAGCACACGGCCGATCATCTCCATCTCGACAAAGCGAGCGCGTCGCGGCGCATCGCCTATCCCAAGCCGGACGGCGTCGTGAGCTTCGACCGGCTCTCCTCGGTCTTCATCTCGAACACCAATCACGAAGAGAACCAGCCGCCGCACCTCCATCTCCGCGATCCGGCCAAAGCGATTGCCATCAATTACGCGCTCTACGATTCGCCCGAGCAGCGCTATTGCCCGGCCGGAGTCTATGAGATCGTCGCGGAGGGCGGGTCGCCGCGGCTGCAGATCAACGCGGCGAACTGCGTCCACTGCAAAACCTGCGATATCAAGGACCCCACCCAGAACATCGATTGGGTGGTCCCCGAAGGCGGCGGCGGACCAAATTACCCGAACATGTAGCCCCAATATCTGGTGTCATTGATGCACTTTTCGCCTAAAGTGAGTGTATGGAAGCAAATCGAATGGGCGGTCTGAGAAGCGGGTGCCGGCTCGTTTCGGCACTGGCGCTCGCCCTCCTCGCCGCCAGCTGCGCAAGTACCGACGCGCAAGATCCCGCGCCGGCGACGCCGCAGAGCGCGCTCGGCAGCTATCTCGCCGCCGAGCATGCGCAGGTCGTCCACGACTATGGCGATGCCGCGAATTTTCTCGAACGCGCTCTCGCCGCCGATCCCGACAATTACGATCTCGTTCGGCACGCCTTTCTTCTCCGCGTCTCGGAAGGCCATATCGCCGAATCGGTGCCGCTGGCGCAGCGCATCGTCGATGTCGACGGCCGCTCCGGCCTTCCCGGCCTCGTGCTGCTCGAGCAGCAGCTCAAAGCCGGCAAATACGGCGAGGTCGTAAAAGACGCGCAATCGATGCCGCACGAAGGCGCGCAACGCTTCTCGGTGCCGTTGATGCTGGCCTGGGCGCAGGCCGGCGAAGGCCAGTTCGGTCCGGCGCTGCAGACGCTCGACGGCATGAACGGCGCCAACGGCATCGCCCCGCTGCACGATCTGCATACCGCGCTGATCGACGATTTCACCGATCACATCGACGAAGCCGTGGCCGCGTATCAAAAGGTGACTGGCGGTACGCAGCCGCCGACCTGGCGCGTCGCCGAGCTTGCCGGCAACTTCCTCGAGCGTCACGATCGCGCCGAGGAAGCCAAACGCCTTTATGAGCGCGTCGGGAAAGCTACGGTCGATGTCGCACCGATGGGCCTCGCCCGCATCGCCAAAGGCATCATCCCGCCGCGCGTGATCGCGAGCCCTGCCGACGGCGCGGCCGAAGGCTTGTTCGATCTCGCCGGATTGCTGAACGAGCCGGCGACCACCGACGCGGCGCTTGTCTATGCTCGCCTGGCGCTCGATCTTTCACCGCATTTCGCCTTGGCGCAGATGCTCGTCGCGGAGATTCGCGACGGGCAGGATCGCGCCGCCGAAGCGCTCGCGCTCTACGAGGCCGTCGATCCGCAATCGCCTTATGCCTGGATGGCTCAGCTCCGCGCCGCGCTCGAGCTCGATACGCTCGGCCGCACCGACGAAGCGATGTCGCGCCTCAAGGCGCTCGCCGCGGCGCGGCCGACGCAAGCCGAGCCGCTCGTCGAGCTCGGCGATATACTGCGCAGCCACGAGCGCTTCCCCGAAGCCGTCGCCGCTTATAACGACGCCGTCGCGCGCACGCCCCATCCCGCCGTCGACGATTGGCGCCTCTTCTACAGCCGCGGCGTTGCCGAAGAGCGCGCGGGCGATTGGCCGCGCGCCGAGGCCGATCTCAAAAAGGCGCTGCAATTGCAGCCCGACCAGCCGCTGGTCCTCAACTATCTCGGCTATTCCTGGATCGACAAGGGCGAGAACCTGACCGAGGCGCTCGGCATGATCAAGCGCGCCGTCGATCTCAGCCCCAATGACGGCTATATCGTCGATAGCCTGGGATGGGCCTACTTCCATCTCAAGGATTTCGCTCACGCGACGCAATATCTCGAGCGCGCGATCGAGCTTTTGCCCGAGGATCCGACGATCAACGATCACCTCGGTGACGCTTATTGGCGCGACGGCCGGATCGCCGAGGCACGTTATCAATGGAAGCGCGCCTTGCAATTCCAGCCCGAGGCGAACGAAGCCAAAGGCATTGAGACCAAGCTCGATCGCGGTCTCGGCACGCAGGCGCCCGCGGCGGTGAGCGGCGGCTAGAGTGGCGGGCGTAACCGCGCCGCCGCGCTGGTGGCCGGCACCGGCCAAGCTCAATCTCTATCTTCACGTCACCGGCCGCCGCGCCGACCGCTACCACCTGCTCGACAGTCTCGTCGCCTTCGCCGATATCGGTGATCGCGTCAGCGCCGCGCCGGCGGCGCGGCTCAGCCTCGATATCGCGGGGCCGTTCGCGCCGGCGCTCGCCGGCGAAGCGATCGAGAATAACCTCGTCTGGCGCGCCGCCCGCGCGCTCGCGGCACGGCTCGGTCGCGCGCCCGAAGCGGCGTTGACGCTCGAGAAGAATCTGCCGGTTGCGTCGGGCATCGGGGGCGGGTCGAGCGATGCGGCCGCGGCGCTGAAGGCGCTCGCCGCGCTCTGGCATGCAACGCTCGACGAAGCCGCACTTTGTGCCGTTGCTGCCGCGCTCGGCGCCGATGTCCCGGTCTGCGTCGCGGGACGCGCCGCGTTCTTCGGCGGGATCGGCGACGAGATTGTCGCCGCGCCGCGCTTGCCGCCCGTCGCTGTGGTGTTGGCCAATCCCGGTATCGCGCTGCCGACGGCGTCGGTGTTTCGCGCGCGGACGGGAGACTTCTCGGCGCCGGCGCGATTTTCCGCGCCGCCCGCTTCCGCCGCCGCTCTCGCGGCCGTGCTCGCCGCGCGGCGCAATGATCTCACCCCTGCCGCAAGCGGTCTGGTGCCGGTGATCGGCGAAGTGTTGGGCGCGCTCGAGCGTCAAAGCGGCGCGCTCATCGCGCGCATGAGCGGCTCCGGCGCGACGTGCTTCGCGCTCTTCGAGACGACAGCGGCCGCCGAAGCGGCCGCTGCAACGCTAAAAAGGGAACAGCCGCGCTGGTGGGTCGCGTCCGGAAAGCTGCTTTGAAGCTGCGTTAAGGCTTCCGGGCGGCGGCGTTGGTCGCCAGAGCGCCGCCGGCGTTGTTGGCGCCGCTGTTCTTGATCTCCTGCGCGATCTGCTGCGCGCGCGCTTGCGCCTCTTTAAGCGTCGAGGGCGCGAGGGTCGAGGCGAGATGATCGCGGCGCTGCGCTGCGCCTTGGTCGCCGTGCGCGGCGGCAGCGCTGTACCAGGCATAGGCTTCGACTTGCGACACCGGCACGCCGTCGCCGCGCTCGTAGAGCAGGCCGAGGTTGAATTGCGCGTTGATGATGCCGGCGGAGGCGGCGCGGCGGAACCATTGTGCCGCTTGATCCATGCTCTGCTGCACACCCACGCCGTTGGAATAGGCGACGCCGAGATTGAAGGCGGCGTTGGCGTTGCCTTGTGCGGCGGCCTTTTGATACCACTGCACCGCTTGGACGGGGTCTCGGCCGATGCCGAGCCCTTCGCCATACATCACGGCGATGTTGTATTGCGCTTCGGCGACGCCGCCTTGGGCCGAGGTTTTGAAGAGTTGCGCCGCGCGTTGGTAATCCTGCGGCACGCCTTGGCCCAGCGAATAGAGGACGCCCAGGCGATATTGCGCGATCGCATCGCCGTTCTTGGCGCGCGCCTCGAGCCAGGGGGCCAGCGCTTTCGGATCCGTCGGCGCGGTGTCGTTCGGCTCGATCTTCGCCGTCTTGGCGCCAGCGGGCGCGGCGGCCGCCGGCGCAGCGGCGACCTGCGCGGGAGCCGGTGCCGGTGCCGGCGTTGGCGCAGCCTTGCCCTTCGCCAGCGGAACGGGTTTCGCAGTCGCCGCTTCAGCCTTGACGGGTTCGGGTTTCGCCGGCGCCGGCTCGGCCACCTTCGGCGGCTCAGGGGTCGGCAGAGGCAGCGGCGGTTCGGCCGTCGCGCTCGGCGGCGCCGAACTGACAGGCGGCGCCGGCGGCAGCGAGGCGAGGTTGGTCGGCGGAGCCGAGCTGCTGCCTTGCGACGACAGGCTCGGCAAACCGGGCACCGGCGGCAGCGAACTCGGCGGGGGCGCATCGTTCGAGCTGTTGGCGCTCGGGAGATTCGGCAGGCCGAGGTTTGAAGAAGGCGGCAAGTTCGACCCGCTCGGTGGCGAGGGCGGCAAGCTCGGGATGCCGGGCTCCGGGATGCTCGGTCCGCCTTTGGCACTGTCGAAGCTCGGCACCGGCGGCGGATTGCTCGGGGTTGGCGCGAAGACCGGGTTCGCGCTGCTGCTCGGCGGCGCGATATGCGAGCGGCCGGGGATGAGATATTGCGCCGTCACCGCGCCGGCGGTCACGGCGAGAGCGATGCCTACCGCGATGATCGCAAGACGCGCCGTGGCTTTGCGCGACGGCGGCCGCGGCGCGAGGCGGCTCGGCTCGACCGAACGCTCGTCGGCTTCGCGCGTCGCCCAAAGCTTGAAGCGCTGCTTCGAGGCGCGCGGCTCGCGATCGTCGGCGCCGAACATGTTGGGTGCGACATCGGCTTCTTGCTCTTGCCAGTCGCCGTCGTCGCGCGGCTCATCAGCGACGGCAAAAGATTCGCCTTCCGGCTCGTCCTCGTCATTATGTTGCTGCGCCAATCGCTCGGCGATGGTCGGCGCGCGGCGCAGCGCAGCGGGCGGCTCCGTGACCGGCGCCGGCGGCGGCATCGTCGCGGCTGGCTGCGCCGGCGCTGCTTGGCGGAGGATCGGCGCGGCCGGCGCGACGGGCGCGGCCGACGCAACCGCCGCGACCGGCGCGGCATAGCGCGCGTCGCCAGGCTGCGGCGCCGGCTGCGGCTGAATTGCTTGCGGCGGTGTCTGCGGCGCTTGGCTTTGCTGGCGCTGCGCCATTGCAAGCAGCGCGGCGAGCGATGCTTCGATCTCGGGCGGCTGGGCCGCCGGCCCGGCCGCTGGCTGCGCAATCGGGCGCGGCGCCGCAGGCGATGTGGCGAAGGTCGGCGCGACCACCGGCGTTGAGGGGATGACGACTGACGCCGATCGGAAGGCGCTCGGACAGGCGCGGCGGATGGCGCGCTCGAGCCATTCCTCGACGCCGAGGCCGGCGGCGGCAGCGGCGTGTTCGGCGAGGCGGCGCGTGGCCGGATCGATCTGGACCTTTTCCCAGGGATCGACGCCCTCGACGGCGAGCGGTGGAATGTCGCGGATCATGGCTTGACCTCCGCGCTGGCGCCGAGGCGTTGGCGTGCGGCCTCGACGCTGAGATTCTCGGCGAGGATCGCGTCGGCAAGGGCTTCGGGGTTGGGCGCATCAAGCAGCAGGAAAGCGTGCTCACGCGACAACATGCCCGAGCCGATCAGGTGCCGCACGAGCGGCGGCAGACCGAGCAGCCGCATGCTTTGCACGATGTGCTTGCGGTCGCGGCCGACCGCGGCGGTGACGGCCGACGCGTCGACCGCGCATTGCGTCAGGAGCCGCAAATAGGCCTGCGCCTCGTCGACGACCGGCAGGTTGCCGGTTTGGAGGTTGTCGGCGAGCGAGGAGAGAATCGCGGTCGGATCGTCCTGGCTGACGACGACCGCGGGAATTTGCGCAAGACCGACGCGCTGCGCGGCGCGCCAGCGGCGATGGCCGCAGATGATTTCATAATGCTCGGGATTGGCGGCCGAGCGGCGCACGACGATCGGCTGGCGCACGCCGCGGGTCGCGATATCGGCGAGTAGCGACTCGGGAATATCGTCGCTGCGCCGCGTGCCGAGATTGGCGGCGATGATCGCGGCGGTCGAAAGCATGGTCGCGCCTGGAGGAACCGCCGCCGGGGCAGGAGCGGTTTGCAACGACGGCGCCGCCATTGCTTGCGGCGGCGCGGCGGGCGCTGGCATCGGCATCGGTGCAGCCGCCGGTGCTTGTGGCCGCAGTGCATTGAAGGGCGTAACGACATTGGCGGCTGCGGCGGGGATCGGTGCCGGCGCCGGCATCGGCGTCGGCATCGGGGGCGGAATCGGGGTCGGCCGGAACACGATCGGCTGCGGCGGCGTTTGCGGGCTTTGCGGCGGCGCCGCCTGGGCAGGTGCCGGGGCTGGCGTTACCGGCGTTGTCGGCGGCTGCGGCGCCGGCATGGGCGCGGCTTGCGCCGGCGCGCCGGCCGGTGCCGTTGCGGAAGCCGCGCGCGGCATCGATGGCACGCGATCGCGAATCTCGCGGGTGAATTCGAGGATTTTGGGTGGCTCGCTCGGCGGCGCGACCCCTTCGGCGGCACAAGTCTCGCCGATCAAGCGGGTGAGCCAGGATGACAGCGAGATCCCGGCGCCGAGAGAGGCGATCTCCGCGGCTTCGCGGGCGCTAGTCGAGAGTCGGTCAAGCTGCCAGGGGGCAGCTGGGGCAGTCATCGCACCATACTCCTTACGCCAACGACACGAGATTTAGAAGCTTTCCGAATTGTGGTCCGATGAGCGATTCGCAACGGCCGATTGGCCCCGGCGAGGCTCGTTCATCCTGTATTGACCATAATCGGCCGGGCATTAACGAATGGTTGACGCTAACGGAAAATCGGAGGCGAGCCGTCGCGAGCCCCTCGGGGCGTCATTGACTGCCTGCCAATTCGCGGAATAACTTGAATAATTCACGCCGGAGGAGGGGCCGATGAGTGAGCTGGACGAGGCCGCGCGTAAGCTGGACCTGGCCGTGCAGCGGCTGGAAACCGCGTCGAAGCGCGTCGCCGAGGCAAAGCCCGCGGCAAAGCCGAGCGCGCCGGGGCTGGCCGATACCACCGCGGCAGTCGCAGCACGCCTCGAGGAAGCGATCCTCCGCATCGACCGGTTACTGGAGGAATGATGCCGCAGGTCGCGATCAGTATTAATGGCCGGTCCTATCCGGTCGCCTGCGACGAAGGCGAGGAAGAGCGCATTCGCGAGCTGGCGCGCGTGGTCGACAGCAAGGTCGCAGGGTTCGCCCGCCAGGTCGGCCAGGCCGGCGAGGCGCGCTTACTGGTCCTTGCCGCTTTGGTGCTCGCGGACGAGTTGGCCGAGGCGAACGAGGCGGCGCGCCGTCTCGGAACGCAGCCGGAGGCCGCGAACACCGGCGCCGTTGCCAACAACGTCAGCCGCCTCGCGCAACGTATCGAGGCGGTTGCGGCGCGGCTGGAATCATCCCACATTTGAGCAAGGAAGTGGGGCTGCGCGGTGCGTTAGGTCGCAATACCCCGGGGCCGATATGTACCTCTAGGGGGCTGTCCCTGACGAAGCCCTGGTTTCGTTATATGGCTCCCACCTGCGTAAGCGGGCCACGAGGGTACGGCAATGCCGACGGCCGAGGCGGCTCCACTTTCTTCCCATCCGACGACGTCGGTCGATGCGCCTCTTGATCTGGGGTGACATCGTCGGTCGCAATGCGCGCGAGGCGGTCGCGGCGCAGGTGCCGCGCTTACGGCGCGAGCTCGGCATCGACTTCGTCGTCGCGAATGGCGAGAACGCCGCGCACGGATTCGGCATCACCGAGACCATTTGCGCGGAGCTCTACGCCGGTGAGGTCGATGTCATCACCTCCGGCAATCATATCTGGGATCGGCGCGAGATCATGGCCTATATCGGCGGCGATCCGCGCTTGCTGCGGCCGGTCAATTTCCCGCCCGGCACGCCGGGCAACGGCTTCGGCATCTACGGCATGCCGCAGGGCCGCCAGATCATGGTCATCAATGCCATGGCGCGGCTCTTCATGGATGCGATCGACGATCCGTTCGCCGCCGTCGGCAAGCTCCTCGCCGAGCATCCGCTCGGCTCGGTCGATGCGATCATCGTCGATTTTCACGGCGAGGCGAGCTCCGAAAAGACGGCGATGGGCCATTTCTGCGATGGCCGCGTCAGCGCCGTCGTCGGTACGCATAGCCATATCCCGAGCGCCGATCACCGCATTCTCGCCAAGGGCACCGCCTATGCGACCGATCTCGGCATGTGCGGCGACTATGATTCGGTGATCGGCATGCAGAAAGAACCCGCCGTCGCGCGCTTTGTCAGGAAGCTGCCGGGCGAGCGGCTCGAGGTCGCGGGCGGCGAGGCGACGATCTGCGGCGCCGTGATCGAGACCGACGATACCACCGGACTCGCGCGCGCGATCTGGCCTTTGCGCCTCGGCGGCAAGCTCGCGCCGGCGCTGCCGCCGCCGCCTTAGGCAGCCCGAGTTGGCGGGGGTGTCGCGCCGCCGGCGCAGCCGCATGACACGCAATTTAGGCAGCGTTGTCGTCAGGCGGTGCTCCGTTGCCCTTTCCCGCGGGCGATTCGCCCCAAATCTGCCATATTGGCTGGTTA
>DATGLO010000480.1:0-6190 GCA_035294105.1 Allostellaceae bacterium | reverse complement strand
TCGATATCGGCCTCGATTACCTCTAAGGGCCGGCCGCGCTATAACCGGCGCCATGAAATCCCGTTGGAGTGACGAAGACGCCGAAGGCATGGTGCGCCGCTATGCCCAGCAGGGCATCGGCCGCGATCTCGCTTTGCGCGTCTATACCTCGCGGCTCCTCGGCCAGGACCCGCTGCTCGTGCTGCACGGCGGCGGCAACACCTCGGTCAAGATGATCGCGACCGATCTCGCCGGCGACGCGGTCGAGGTTCTGTGCGTCAAGGGCTCGGGCTGGGATCTGGGCGACATCGAGCCCGCCGGCCTTCCGGCGGTGCGGCTGAAGCCGCTCTTGAAACTCCGGGAGCGCGACAAGCTTTCCGACGAAGACATGGTGCGCTACCAGCGCGCCAACTTGCTCGATCCCGGCGCGCCCAATCCCTCGGTCGAGACTTTGTTGCACGCCTTCCTGCCGCTGAAATATGTCGATCACACCCATTCGACGGCGGTGTTGAGCATCGCCGATCAGCCGAACGCGCCCGCGCTCTGCGCGGAGATTTACGGGCGTCGCCTCGGCTACGTGCCCTACATCATGCCGGGCTTCGCTCTCGCCAAAAAAGCGGCCGAGGTGTTCGAGGCCGATCCCGATGTCGAGGGGCTGGTGCTGGCGAAGCACGGCATCTTCACTTTCGGCGGCGATGCGCGGGAGTCTTACGAGCGCATGATCGGCGCGGTGACGCGCGCCGAAGAGCGGCTGGCGAAGAATCGCAAAAGGATTTTCGTTCCCGCGCCTTTGCCGAAGATGCTGGCGAGCGTTGCCGCGGTCGCGCCGATCCTGCGCGGCGCTTGCGCCGAGCCCGACGCGAAAAGCGAAGGCGCGTGGCGGCGGCTGGTGCTGGATTTCCGCAGCACCCCGCAGATCCTCGCTTATGTGAACGGCGCCGAGGTGAAACGCTATGCGCAACAAGGCGTGGTGACGCCCGACCACACCATTCGCACCAAGAACATCCCGCTGATCGTGCCGGCGCCCGATGCGGGCGACCTTGCCGCTTTCCGTGCTGCCGCTCGTCAGGCAGCACGAGATTTCGTCGCCGCCTATCATGCGTATTTCCAGCGCCACAACGCGCGCGCCGAGCCGAAGAAGCGCGAGCTCGATCCGTTGCCGCGGGTCGCGCTCGTCCCGGGGCTCGGCTTGTTTGGTCTGGGCCGCAGCAAGAAGGATGCGGCGATCGCCGCCGATATCGCCGAGAACACGGTGCTGACCATCGCCGATGCCGAGGCCATCGGCACGTTCGAGGCGCTCCCCGAAAGCGAGCTCTTCGAGATGGAATACTGGTCGCTCGAGCAGGCAAAGCTCGGCAGCGTCGCGGAAAAGCCGCTCGCTGGGCAGATCGCGGCGATCACCGGCGGCGCCGGCGCGATCGGTGCGGCTTGCGCCAAGCTCTTCAAGGATAGCGGCGCCGAGATCGCGGTGCTCGACTTGGACGGCAATGCCGCGCAAGCGGTCGCGAAAAAGCTCGGCGGCGCGACGCTCGGTCTCGCTTGCGATGTCACCGACGAGGCTTCGGTGCGCGACGCCTTCGAGAAGATCGCCGCTCATTTCGGCGGTCTCGATATCCTTATCTCCAATGCCGGCGCGGCCTGGCAGGGCAAGATCGGTACGGTCGAGGAAGCCGTGCTGCGGCAAAGCTTCGAATTGAATTTCTGGGCGCATCAGCGCGTCGCTCAGGCCGCGGTGAAGATCATGCTGGCGCAAGGCACTGGCGGCTGCCTGCTGTTCAATGTCTCGAAGCAGGCGGTCAACCCGGGCCCCGATTTCGGGCCTTACGGTCTTCCGAAAGCGGCGACGCTTTTCCTTTCGCGGCAATACGCGCTCGATTATGGCAAGGACGGCATTCGCGCCAATGCCGTCAATGCCGATCGCATTCGCAGCGGCTTGCTGACGCCGGCGATGATCGCCGAGCGCGCGAAGGCGCGCGGCCTCAGCGAGAAGGATTATCTCTCCGGCAATCTCTTGGGCCGCGAAGTCACTGCCGAGGATGTGGCGCAGGCTTTCCTGCACCAAGCCCTGTCCTTGAAGACTACCGCCGATGTGACGACGGTCGACGGCGGCAACATCGCCGCCGCGCTGCGTTAGTTCGGCAGGAACCGCGTCGTATAGAGCTTCGACATATCCGGCTCGTGATCGAGCTCGCCCGTCTCGACGAAAGAGCGGGCGAGAACCGCCAGCGCCTTGGGATTGAAGCGGCCGTCGGCCGAGAACATCGGCATCAGATCGTCATAAGTGCGGCTGGCGATTGCGGGCGTCACGTTCATGATCTCCGCCGCTTTCTTCACCATCACGTCCTTGTGCTGGCGCAGGAAGGCGATGGTCTCGAACCAGCCGGCGAGGAAGTTGCGTAGATCGTCCGGATGCGCGGCGATCGCTTTATCGGTCGCATAGATGATGCCGATATGGAAATCGCTGACGATATTGCCGAAGGTCGCCAAGGTGCGCGCCGTGCCGTCATCGGCGAGCTTGTAAGAGGCGGCGACGCTCGCCACCATGCCGTCGACCTGTTTGGTCTTGAGCGCCGCGATCTGCGCCGGGTTGACGCCGAGCGCCACGACATCGATGCCGTCCGGTCCCCAGCCCTGCTGGCGCGACGTCTCGCGCACCAGCCATTCGGGCAGCGAGCCCGCGGTCGAGATCGCGATCCTCTTGCCTTTGAGATCGGCGACGGTTTTGATCGGCCCGTCCCTCTGGACGACCATCACCAGCAATAGCGGCTGATTGGCCTGGGCGGCGATGGCGAGCGCGGGAACGCCCTTGGCGATGAAGGCCATCGCCGGCCCCGATCCGAGGCCGACATCGACGGCGTCGGCGGCCATCGCCTGCTGCAGCTTGGCGTCGCCGGCGACATTCGTCGTTTCGATCTCCAGCCCGTGTCTCTTGAAGATGCCTTGATCGATGCCGACGTCGAGCGGCACGAAGGAAAAGGAATCGGCTTGCGGCCGGCCGACGCGCAGCACGTCTGCGGCCGACGCCATCTGTGGCCCGGCCGACATCGACACCAGCATCAGCGCAAGGAGCGTCAGGCGATGACGGCGGAAACGGCGGCGCATCGGTTCTGCTCCCTTATTTGTGCCCGAGCTCCGCTTGCACCTGGGCGAGAAGCTCGCGGAACTTCGCCAGCACCGCCGCGCCATCGGGATTTTCCTTCACCCAATTCTCGGCGACGGGCGCGAGTTTGCGCCGAAAATCCTCATCCTCCGCCGCGGTCGGCACCATCATGGTCTGATTTTTCATCTCCATCGCCGCTTTGCGCCCCGCCTCCTGCTGGGCATCGTTTTCGATGCCGTAGAGGCGCGCCAGGGCTTCGCCGGAATTGTCGTCGAGCAGCTTTTGCACGGCGGGCGGAAGCTTGTTCCATTTGTCCTTGGCCATGATGAGCATGGTCGCGCCGCCGCCCAATTCCGCATCGATATGCACCGGTGCGACCTCGCCGAACTTGAATGCGGCCATCGCGGGATAGGCGGTCATCACGGCATCCACGGTGTGGCGCTGCAACGCCGCATAGGTTTCCTGGATCAGGAGGCTGATCGGGGTGCCGCCCAGTTGGGTGATGATATCCCCGGTCATCTTCGAATTGGCGACGATCTTGAGGCCCGAGAAGTCGTCGATCGACTTTGGCCGCTTGGCGCTATGCAGCACGGCCTGCGGATACATGGCGATCGCCAGCGGATGCACATCCTTGTAATCGCTGTCGAGCAGGCCCGACTTGTAAAGCCGCCAGAAGGCTACCGAGCCGACTTCGGCTTTGCGCACGAGATAGGGAACGCGCACCACATCCGACAGGCGGAACACGCCGCCGACCGAGCCTTGCAGACCGTAGACGATCTGCACGACGTCGTTCTTCAGCCGATCGTAGAAGGTCTGCGGCGTGACGACGGAGAAGCCCTCAACCACCTTGATGTGGACCAAGCCCTTGCCCGCCGCGTTGATGCGATCCGCCCAGGGAAGGCTGACCTGCGGATGTGGCGACTGGCCCGGCGGCGCCCCGGTGGCGAAGGTGAGCTCGATTTCGTCGGCGCGGACCGGCGTGGTGGCAACGCAAAACAAAATCGCCGTGACGGCGAGACCCCATTTCAATGTCATTGGTCGTTCTTTCGTTTGTCAGGCAGGCGCAGTCTCATTCTTAGCATTGGCGGCGCGATAGGCATCGAGCATGCTACCGCCGGCCTTGGCGATGAAATAGCCGCCGCGCGCCCCGGCATAGATTTGGGCTGAGGCGGCGGGCGGGTCTTCGCCGCGTGCGACCGCTTGCGCCGCTTCCAAGAGCCGCCGCCGAGTCACCGCGATCATGCGGTCGCTCGGCGCCAAATGCTCGTTCATGCGGTTGACCACGCCGCCCATGCTTTCGGTGACGGCCTGGTCCTCGGCGGCGATGCCGGGAATGCCCGAGAAGCTGTTGCGGCGCTGCCGGTCGCGATCCTGCAGATAGTCGTTGTCCGCATTGGTGCGGGGACGGAAGCGGCCATACCAATCGCTCGTGTTCGGCAACAGATCGTCGGCGCCGAGGGTGATGCCGAGCTGGCTGGCGCCGCCGGGATCGACCTTGCCGGCATTGGCGAGGATGCGCATCGCCATCGTATGCGTGTCGTCCATCGGCACCCAGGCGCGCGCATAGATGTGCTTGCCGAAGGGGCCGCTGGGCGTGATCGTCCAGAACGGGAAGAGGAAATGGGCGATGCGCCAATAAGTCTCGCCCGGATCGGCCGGGCGGAAGGCGCCGTACATCGTGCCCCAGTCGGTCTCGCTGATCTCGTATTCCGGCGAGCGGTTGATCGCGCCGAAGCGCCGCGGATCGTCGGGCGCGAAAACCTTCTCGGTGCGCGCGCCGCCATGCAAAAAATCGACATGGCTGGTGTCGAGATCGCCTTCGAGCACCTGCAGCCAATTGCATTCGCGCTGCATCCAGTTGAAGGTGACGGCATGCGCCGGCAGCAAGGTCGCTTCGATCGCCGGCAGCTCGGGCGGCTCGCCGGCTCCCATAAAGACCCAGATCACGCCGTTGCGCTCGGCGGTCTTGTAGGCCTTGGCGCGGATCTTCGATTTGAAATCCTGATGCGGCGGCACATTCGCCATGTCGAGGCAGTACCCGTCGACGTCGAATTTCCAGCCGTGATAGATGCAGCGCAACCCGCCTTCCTCGTTGCGGCCGAAATAGAGCGAGGCGCAGCGGTGCGGACAGGCATGGTCGAGGACGCCGACCCGGCCTTGGCTGTCGCGGAAGGCGAGCAGCTTCTCGCCCAAAAGCATCAGCCGCAGCGGCGCGCCATCGGCCTGAAGCTCGCTCGACATCGCCGCCGGTATCCAATAGCGCCGCATCAGCTCGCCCATCGGCGTGCCGGGGCCGACGCGCGTCAATATCTCGTTCTCTTCGCGGGTGACCATGCGATCCTCAGGCGGCGGCGGTGAAGGGGATGCGCCGCATCGCGGCGGCTTGCTTTTCGGTCGGCCGCTGCGCGACGTCCCAATTTTCGGTGTTGTCGGCGCTGCCGAGCCAGCCTGGCGGCACCTTGGTGATGTATTCGATGCCGCCGCCCTCGGGCCCTTCGAAATAAGCATAAACGTCTTCGCCCGCCGCGTGCTGGCCGACGCCCCAGCCGAGGACGTAACCATGCGCCATCAGGCGCTTGGCGCCGCGCGACACGGCGGCGACGTCGCTCATCGCGAAGGCGAGATGGTTGAGCGTGCTCGTATTGCCGGCGGCGAAAGCGAGCGAGTGATGATCCTCGTTGCATTGGAGGAAGAACATCCTCGGGTTATAGGTTTTCGCCTCGAAGCCGAGCCGCTCGGCATAGAAGGCTGAGATCTTGGCCATGTCGGGCGAATTCAACACCGCATGCGTGATCTTCGCCGGCTTGTCGGGATGCGGCGCGGTGTCGGCGTGGCGGAAATCGTCGGCGATGACGTTGACGCGACGGCCGTCGGGATCGACGAAGGAAAAGCCATAGCCGCCGCCGGGCGCGTCGCGCGTGGCCGGCGCGGCGATTTGCGCCGCTGCGCCCGACGCGCTCACCTGTCGATGCAGCGCGTCGATATTGCCGCGGTCCGCGGCGAGCAGATCGAGCGCCAGAACTTGCGGCTTGTCGTGACGCTGCAGCGCCAGCACGTGGTGATAGGGCCCGGTGCCGCGCAAGTAGACCGCATCGCCGCGCTCGATCACCG